>JADHNQ010000122.1 GCA_016779425.1 Pseudomonadales bacterium
CCTTGCCGTCATCGGATGCCAAGAACATCAGTACTCAAGCCGTACT
Source organism: Pseudomonadales bacterium (assembly GCA_016779425.1). Taxonomy (GTDB): domain Bacteria; phylum Pseudomonadota; class Gammaproteobacteria; order Pseudomonadales; family Azotimanducaceae; genus UBA4421. The sequence goes on from JADHNQ010000122.1 coordinate 47, forward strand.
CGATGGCGATGATTGGGTGATCAACGGAGAGAAGTACTACATTAGCGGTGCCGGTGATCCGCGCTGCAAAATAATGATCACCATGGTCAAGACTAGTCCTGATGCCGCCCCAAGCCGTCAGCAATCGCAAATTTTGGTGCCAACGGATACCGAAGGTGTCGAAATACTTGAGGGCATGCAAGTATTTGGTGAAGACCATGCGCCCCGCGGTCATATGCACATTCGCTTCAACAACGTGCGTGTGCCGAAAGAAAACATACTGCTCGGCGAAGGCAGGGGCTTTGAGATCTCTCAGGTGCGCCTCGGTCCGGGCCGCATCCACCACTGCATGCGTTCGATTGGAAAGGCTGAAAAAGCCCTGGAACTCATGGTCAAGCGCTCGGGTACTCGTGTCGCCTTTGGCAAGCCTATTGCCAAGCTCGGCAAGAATATCGAAGTTATCTCGCGTGCGCGGATTGAGATCAATGCCATGCGCCTGGCAGTGCTGCAGGCCGCCAAGGCCATGGATGTGCTGGGCAACAAAGAGGCCAGGGTATACGTCAGCGCGGTGAAAGCCATGGTGCCGGAGAAGGTATGCGAGATTATCGATGCGGCCATTCAAATGCATGGTGCAACGGGTATTTCACAGTGGACGCCCTTGGCGACCATGTACACAGATATGCGTCACCTGCGCTTTGCCGACGGTCCTGATGAGGTACACCACATGGTGGTGGGAAGAGCGGAACTGCAAAAATACGATTTGTGGTAGACGCCCGCTATTGGGTCTATTTCATGCGGTGATTTTCGGGGTCGTAAAAAGCCCCCAACTGAACCGTTACGGGGTACCTTTGCAAGGCAACTTCCACTTCGAAGTTGCCTTCTTTCAGCCAGGCTGCAGTGACACCTTCCTCGTGAGTGACTTCCGCCATGGCTAGACTCTTGCCGACTCGGTGGCCCCATGCTGCTGAGGTGGTTAGGCCTACGGCGGCGCCGTTCCGGAGAATGGGCTCGTCGTGCAGCATAAAGGGGGCGTCATTGCCCTCAATGGCCAAGCACACCAAGCGCTTGCGCTGTATGCCTCGCTGAGCGTCGATGGTCGGCTGCCCCAGATACCCGACTTTGTCTTTCGATGTGGCGAACCCTAGGCCCGCCTGCAGTGGCGTGATGTGATCGTGGATATCATCGCCCCAGTGCCGATAACCCTTTTCTATGCGACAGGCATTCATCGCATGAAAGCCTGCCGCGCGAATATTCAACGATGCCCCGGCCTGCCACAGCCGTTGCCAAAGTGTCCTAGCATCCTGAGAACGCACATACAGTTCGTAGCCGAGCTCGCCAACATAGCTCAGGCGATTGGCGCGAAACTTGAGCGCACCGGCGCAAAGCAGTTCGGATTCGTAATAGCCCAGCCTTGCCACTTTTTCGGTCTGATCGCAAATGGTCTTCAGTAGCTCGCGCGACTTAGGCCCTATGGCGCCAATGATGGCAGTTCCCTCGTCTTGGCTTATCGCACAGTCAAATTCGGCACTGTGCTTGCGCAGCCAAAACCAGTCTCTGCGTTCGCTAACGCAGGCGCTGACGATCATAAATCGATCAGGCGCCAGCCGGGTGACGGTGACATCGGCCTCGATACCGCCGTTAGCGTTAAGCCATTGGGTGTAGACGATCTTGCCGATGGCGACATCAACGTTGTTCGCGCAAATATGCTGCATGCAGCTAAGTGCCTGAGGGCCTGCCACATGAAAAATGGGGTAACTGGACTGATCAAACAGGGCGACGTGGTTGGCGATGGCATCGCATTCACGCTGACAGGCTTCAAACCAATTGGGCTTGCCATAGGTGTACTGATATTCCGCGGGTTCGTTTTCCGCATACCAGTTAGGCCGTTCCCAGCCCGCCAACTCGCCCATCACCGCACCCAGTTGCGAGGTGGTCTGATGGAGCGGGCTTAGGCGAACGTTCCGACTGGTCGCATACTGCCGATGGGGCCAATGCATATCGTAGAGCAGCCCCAAAGTCTCCTTCGTGCGTTCAAACAGAAAGTCGGATTGGCTTTGAAAGGGAAAGGTACGACGCACGTCCACATCCCAAAGATCCATTGGCGGCGTGCCTTGGTGCATCCACTGCGCCAGCACCTTACCGGCGCCGCCGGCAGATTGAATGCCGATCGAATTAAAGCCGCAGGCCACAAAGAGGTTATCAAGCTCCGGGGTTGGTCCCAGCAGATAACGGTCGTCTGCGGTAAAGCTCTCCGGGCCGTTGAAGAAAAGATTGATTCCCGCATCGCCCAGTTCAGGAAAGCGCTTGATGGCCGTTTCCAGAATCGGCTCAAAATGCGCAAAATCATCGGGCAATGCGTCGAAGCAAAAATCCTCCGGGATTCCCTGCATGCCCCAAGGTTTGGCTTCCCGTTCAAAGCAGCCCAGCAGCAGTTTTCCGGCGTCGTATTTGAAATAGGTTTGTTCGTCGGGTACGCGCAAGGTAGGCCGCATGGCTGTGAAAGACTCCAGCGGCTCCGTAACCAGGTAAAAGTGCTCCGCGGCATGAAGAGGTAAATGAATATCATGCTGGGCGGCGAATTCGCGAGACCACATACCGCCAGCTAGGACCACTTGCTTGGCATTGATCAACGTGCCGTCGGCTAGGTGCACGCCTACAGCTTGGCCGTTCTCGATGGCCAGCCGTGCCACCTTCGTGTCTTCAAAAATCTGCGCGCCATTCGAGCGCGCCCCCTTGGCCAGCGCTAGGGTGGTATCAACAGGATTGGTTTGACCATCACCGGGCAGATAAACCCCACCGCATAGATCCTGGGTTTGAATCCCAGGCCACTGAGCCTGCACGAAGGATTCATCAACGACCTCGCATTTCACCCCAAAGGCATTGGCCATGGTGGCCTGGCGTTTAAGCTCTTCGAGGCGCTCCGGGTTCAAGGCCAAGGTCATGGAACCTGTTTGTTGATAGCCGGTTTCTTGTCCCGTTTGCCGGGCCAGCTCCGCGAAAAGCTCCGCCGAGTAGCTCGATAGGCGGGTCATATTCTGTGACGCCCGCAGCTGAGCCACTAAGCCAGCCGCATGCCAGGTCGTGCCGCTGGTCAGTTTTTTGCGCTCTAACAAAACCACATCGCTGATGCCCAACTGGGTCAGGTGATAGGCGATGGAGCAGCCGACGATGCCGCCCCCGATGACGACGACGTTGGCAGATCCAATCTCCGAGGGATTCATGCTTTGAAGGTGCGCCTTGCTTAACGCTGGGATGCCAATGCCCGAAGCGCTCGATAGGTAGCACCGTACAGGGCAAGGTCCGTTGGGTACGGGTGCGAGGAGAGCTTCACGCAAACCAGCGCCTTGGCACGATCCACGTAAATCGACTGACCGTGAATGCCAATACACATGATTTCCTCAGCACTCGGATCCGCCCAGACTTGGTTGCGGTAGTGGCCGTCGGGCAGCAAGCCGCCATATTCGCTAGCGGCAAACAGCCCGCGCACATGATCATTGCCCAGACGCGTATCACGCACCCAGGTTGCGGGCACGATTTGCTGATCGTTATAAAAACCATCGTTACGCAGTAACTCACCGAAGCGCGCCAAATCACGGGCGCAGGCGCTCATGCCGGCACCCATATAGGGCAATCCGACGGCATCGACCACCACGTTGGCATCGAATTCAGTCCCCATGGGTTGCCAAAGTCTTTGGCTAAAGAACTCTCCGAAGGGCTGGTTGACGGCTCGCTCGATTACCGCGGTGCACAGGTTGGTGAGGACTGTTCGATAGTGAAAGTGTTCGTTTTCTTGTTGTTCGGTGTGAATGCGCTGTTGGCAGTACGCAAGCAGCGAGCGCGGCGAGGTGGCGGTTTGTAAATCGGGACGCCATCCCACCACGGCGGCTTCGTGCCAAAAATCATCTTCGCGTCGATCATAGTCCTCGGAGTAGGCTACCCCGGCGGTCATGTCTAGGGCTGCTTGGACAGTGGTGTCTCGAAAGGCACTGTTCGCCAACTCGGGCAAGTAATCGCTCACTAAGCTACCAGCATCCAACAGGCCGTCGTCGACAGCGATTCCTGCCAACATTCCGACAAAGGATTTTGATACCGAGTTCAGCAGGTGCGGCGTATCTGCACCCATGTCATTGAAATACCGCTCGGTAATGATGATTCCATCCTGCACAACAATGAATGCATCGGTGTAGGTGCTGTCGAGAAAGTATTGCAGCGTTCGGGTCTCTCCCTGGGACACCGGATAGGTCAGTTGACCGAGGTCTTCGATTGCATATTCAAAGGCTGAGGCCTGACCGTTAGATCGACGGATCGAAGTGGTATTGAACAGCGCAGACATATGTCGAAAGCTGTGCCGGTTGTGGGGTGGTTGATTCCAGTTGGCGGTGGAATAAGCGGGTAGGCCGGTTTGGGTCATCGATAAGGCTTGTAGACTCAGTGCGGTCAGATTCTCTTTGACGGCGACGCGAGTCAAGGCTCGAGATGATTAAGACGTCGTGATAACCGTTCGTCGGATTTGGCTCGCTAAGACCGCGATGCCCTGCAACGCTGATCTTTGCGACGATTTATCCTTGTAAGGGCAGAGATACCGTAAGAAAACTTTAGGGAGGAACTATGACTAAACGCAATGGACTGATCGCCTTTGTTGCCGTCATCTTAGTCATTTTGGTGTTTGCGACACCCATTGGCCCCATGCCGGGATTCTTCATTGGCGGACAGCCAACGCCGGTTCCCAAGGCTTGGCCGGATACCGCCGAGGTTGATGAGATCTTGCTTAAGGTGCCGGGAACCCTGCCTCGAGTGGTGATCATATGGGTTGTCCAAGTTGACAGTGCACTCTACGTGGTGGGCAGCAGATCCAGCGGTTGGGTACAGCGCATTGCCGATGGTGCCAACGTTGAGATGCGATTGTCCGGCAACACCTATGCGCTTGCTGCGGTTCCCATAAAGCAAGAGTTAGAGCGAGTTGTGAACGCTTACAAGAACAAATACCGGGCAGACTATCCGGACATTGTGGCCGGATTTCCGACGCTTGAAGAGGCCGGTGATCAATTCGGCGTGTATCGGCTGGATGCCCGTTAGGTTCGAGGGCTGCCAGCTAGCTTATCGTTACGCTGTAGCGCAAATAGCAGCGTCATATGCGGTACGGTCAGCGCGGCGAGGGCTAGAAAGGTATACCTCAGCGACGACGGATCAATGCCAGCCCTGGACGCTTGGTCCCATGCCACCGGATACCACCATACCAAGATCGCGATGCACAGCAGCACCAGAGCGGTGAGCCCGTAGACCGCGAAGAGTGAGCTGTCGGCAGCATGCTGGCGCCAACGGCGTAGATGAAACGGACTGTGCAGGCAGGCAAAATAGCAGGCGAAGGCGGCCAATGGGCCCGCCGCGAGGCAGACTAATCCATAGCCCGCGATCAATGCTGGCATGGGGTTCGGTGATAATGTTTGGCTTGGCCAGCAGCAGTAGATCACCGCTGGAATCGCCAGCAAACCAAAAAGTCGCGTCGATTGAACAAGGTCAGCAACCCCGGTAATGACAGTGAATAGCGACGCGACGGTAGTGGTCGCCAGCAGACATGGCAGGGCGACAATCGTAATTCCCCAGGCCCACTTGCGTACGGTTGGCTGGGTGTGCCAGTCGGAGTCACCAAAGTGAAAGGCGGAATAAACCAGAAAACTGAACAAAAACATCAGCGGCAGCGACCACCACAGCAGTACCGTTATTCCGGCTAAGGCGATGTAGCCTGCCAGGGCAGCAAAAAACATTGCGCCATGGTAGCGCTCGGACAACAGATAGTAGTCGAAAGCGCCATGGGGCAGGCCGGCTACCAAGATCACAAGGCAAAGGGCGGTAACGAATGCTCCGTTGGCATTCGTATGGGCGCCGCTCGTCAAACCAAACAGCAGCGCCAGTACCGCACAACCAAGGTATAGGCTGAAGGGTCTAAGCGTTGACAACATGGCGTAGAGCTTGGCGGATAAAGGCGCCCATCGGTAGTGCCGTCATCACGCGAATCACATCGCTGGGTCTTGCCCGATCACTAAGAAAGCGCACAAGCGCGTCGCTAGGTACCCTGTTGAACAGGCGAAAAAAGATCTCACCGCCGCGCTGGGGATTCTCCTCCAAGAAGGCAATGAATACCGCATCTAGCCAGCGAACCAGAGGCGAGCGCGCGGGGACTGCGCTTAGTTTTTCATCGGCAAACAGTGCCTGCACCTGACGGCTCGCTTGATGTTGTGCATGGGGGTAGCAATAGCCTGTCGAGGGTTTGACCGTATCGCTGTGCAAACCCATGGGAATGATCTGCCGGTGGTCTCGCGCTGCTAAATTCGGAGCCTGCCGTGGCATCGGAATGACACCCTGCTCGCGATGCACTATCCGCCAATCACTTAAACCAAAACGATCTGCTAAGTACCGCCGCAGCTCCTGCTCATACACTTCTTTTGCTGGAACTGCTTTCGAGAAGTGTGTCGTTTCTATCAGTGCATGACGCGGACTGAAGGGCAGTACGTAGAAGAAGTGGATGTCTTCGGCATCGCCAACAAAATCCATCAGTGTCACAGTGGTAGGGTCGAAGACATCGGTTTCCGTTTCGAGCTCCCAACCTACGAAGTGCTGCAGCAAAATATCCTTAGGTAAAG
>JADHNQ010000123.1 GCA_016779425.1 Pseudomonadales bacterium
CGAGTGCCCTCTGCATCAGCGCGTCCATCTGTTCCTTATCCTCGCGCATACTGCTAATCACCGAGTGCCGCACTTCCATCAAGGGTCTACCGCCAAACTCGCGGTTGATTAGGGCGGCGGCTTGGGCAAGTTCGTTGTCTAAAAAAGGCTCGTCAACGTGGATAACGCGGTTTTGCACCTCTCTGTCGTCGAGTACCAATATGACCAAAATCCGGCGCTCGTCTAATCGCAGGAATTCCAGTTGTCGCAGGTTGACCTGATTTTTTCTGGGCGTCGTGATCAGGCAAGTCATCTGGGTAAACTGCGAGAGCATGTCCGAGGCCGTCGCCAGCAGTTCGCTGGGCGTCATATTTGGGTTCAACTCGCTTTGCAGCTCTTCTATCTGATCCTGCTGCCAGGGCTCCACACTGAGCAGGGTATCGACAAAGAATCGAAGCCCAAGGTGCGTCGGCACCTTGCCCGCTGACGTATGGGGTGAACGTACTAACCCCAGTGCCTCCAGGTCCCCCATCACATTGCGCACCGTCGCCGAGGAAACACCAACCTGAGGCAGCATGGCCAAAGCTTTAGACGCCACCGGCGTACCATCAGAGATATAGTGCTCTACCAACAGCTTTAGAAGCTGTTGCGCTCGAGGGTCAACCTCGCCGTCAAAGGCCTTGTTCATATTGCTGTTGGACATTGGAGTTCAGCTCGTATGGGGGTCTGCCGCTGCAGGCCTGGTTTGCAGAACCTGTCCTTCGATCTTATACAAGGTATGCGTTGCATCAAGCGCGGATTCTAGGACTAAGACCAAAACCTGAAACCGTTCCAGGACTGCACTAGCCTAGGGCGCGGTCATGCCATTCGGTGTTAATCTCTTCACTTACCAAAATCAACCATCGCCTCCCATGCTCAATCAACTCACCATTCGAAACTATGTCCTTGTCGATCATCTGGACATCGGTTTTGCGCCGGGTTTGACCGGCATTACGGGCGAATCTGGCGCAGGCAAATCGATTTTGCTCGGGGCCTTGGGGCTGTTGATGGGTGAGCGGGCACGCACAGACAGCGTCCGGCCTGGCGCCGACAAGGCCGATGTGAGCGCAGAATTTGCGCTGCGCAAAGACTCCGCCTTACACCAAAAACTTTTAGCGGACGAGCTGATCGAAGCCGATGACGACTGCTGTCTGGTAAGGCGTGTCGTTAGCGCAGAGGGCCGATCCAGAGCCTTTATCAATAACGTACCGGTCACGGTTAATTATCTGAAGGAAGCCACCGAGCATTTGGTCGATATTCAGGATCAAGATCAGCACCAGCGCCTAAGCGATCGGAATGTGCAGCGCAGCATGTTGGACGAGTACGCAGAAGCAAAGCCGCTGGCCGAAAAAGTCAGCGCACTTTGGCGTGACTGGCAGAGTAGCGTGGCAGAAATTGCGCGACTGCAGAGCACCATAGCAGAGCAAGAGGACCGCAAAAATTTACTGAGCTACCAAATCGAGGAGTTTGACGCCGTTAGCCTTGTCGACGGCGAACTTGCCGCCCTAGAAATTGAACACAAACGTCTTTCCCAAGCGCAGGGAATTTTGACTGAGCTTGCCCAAGTTCAGGCCAGCATGGAGAACCTTGACGATCTGCGACAGGCATCCAAGGTGCTCGAGGGTATTGACGATAATCACTCGGCATTGGATACCGGGGTAGAGACCCTGAATTCGGCCCTTGCCCTAATCGACGATGCGAACAGGGATCTGCGTCACTATGCCGAGCAGGTTATCGTCGACCCGCAAACTCTCGCAGACACCCAGACCCGGCTTGAGCAGATTTACGACCTGGCACGCAAACACAGAGTGCAGCCAGAGCGGCTTGCCGAACACGCACAGTCCCTGCGCGAAGAATTTGACGCCATCGCCTCTGATCGAAGCAGCCTTGAGCAACTGACAGCGCAAGAAGCCGAGCAACAGTGTGCCTTCGAGAAGCAGGCTACAAAGCTTTCGAGTCTGAGAAAGAAAAAAGCAAAGTCGTTCGGATCTGCAGTGGACGAACAGATGCACGCGCTGGGCATCAAGGAAGGTGAGCTCAGCATCGTATTTCATCCCCAACAAAGCGAGCACGGGCTAGAGCTGATCGAGTTTCATGTGCGCACCAATAAACGTTTCGACGCTGGACCCTTGAACCGGATCGCATCCGGTGGTGAACAAACCCGCATCAATCTAGCCATTCAAATTGTTGCTGCTCAACGAAGCCAGCTACCGTGCCTGATTTTAGATGAAGCCGATGTCGGCGTAGGTGGCACCACGGCAGATACGGTAGGGCGCATATTGCGCGACCTTGCCGAACGCAGCCAAGTAATCTGCGTCACCCATGCGCCACAAGTGGCAGCGCGCTCCCACAACCATATGTGCGTTGTTAAACGAGAAGCTGAGACCGACATAACGGCCTTAAATTTTGAGCAGCGCGTCGAAGAGTTAGCTCGCATGCTGGCCGGCGCCGACGTTACCGATAAAACTCGGGACTATGCCCAAACCCTGCTCAATGAGGCGAGCTTGGCAGCCAAGTAGCGGCCAGGATCTCGCCACGCGTCTAAGAGGAGGCGATAACTGATGGTGCTGAACCCAACGAGCCTTTAACATCGCCGCCATGAAATATTTTTACGTAGCGTTTTTGGCCTTCATTCTGGGCGGTTGCAGCTTGTCGCAACTTAAGTTGCCCGAACTAAAGATTCCTCGGGTGTACAAGCTGTCGGTTCAACAGGGCAATGTGATTACCCAAGAAATGGTAGATCGCTTGAAGCCAGGCATGACCCGCAATCAAGTGGAATTCGTCATGGGCAAGCCTGTACTGGCCGACCCCTTTAAACAGGACCAGTGGGTATATGTCTATACCTTGGAAGTGCCCGACTATTTCATTCAAAATTTCAAAATGGTGCTCACCTTCGAAGACGACACCCTGGCGACGATTACCGGAGATTATGTGCCCCAAGACGCCGCCGCTGAGACCGACGCCGCTGATGCCAGCAGCGAGAATGCCGCACAAACCGATAGCTAATTCCAAAGCGAGAGGAGTGCAAGAGGCGCAAGAGAGCGCGAGAAAACACAAGAAGGCGTCTGCACCCTACTGGCTGGTTTGTTTTTGCACAGTAGCTCGCAGCCGACGCGCAGTTTTTGGATCCGTTTCGAGCGGCCGATAACATTCCACGCGGTCGCCCTCGGCAAGCGCCCACTGAAGTGGTCTGATTTTGCCAAACACACCCAGAGCCCCAGCATCAATACACCAAGTTTCGCACTCTGGCAGAGCACACATCGCTGTCATCGCGTCGGCTAATGTGGCCCCCTCGCTTAGACTCAGCGTAACTTGGGATTGCCGATCTGGGGTTGCATAGACTGCTGTTACCGTGATGTGAGTCAAAACACCTCGCCCTTATCTGCCGTTTGCGTTATGCGATGACTGAATGCATCGACGAGACGATCGGCAACGGATTGCGCAATTGGATTAATGAGTCTCGAAAGCAGTCCATTGGCAACAAAGGTAAGGCTAAAGTCGACCCGGCAACCCGCCTCGCCCAAGGCTTTGAAGCGCCACTCGCCCTCGAGTGCGTCGAATGGACCCTTCACCAACGAGACGCCTATCGACTCGTTAAGCGACCCCATATTCCGGGTCACCAGGTCAAAGGTGGCGCCTGCCTTACTGGCTACGACCCTGGCTTCAACGCACTCAATGCCATGAGCGTCTTGGTCCCGACTCAGGACCGTAACGCTGTCGCAGGCGGGTAAGAATTCAGGATAACCCTCAATGTCGGCTACCACCGAGTAAGCGACAGAAGCAGGCACCAGCAGCAAACACGAACGAGCGATCTCGATCACTGCCAGAGACCAGACAACAAAGGCCATATGGTGCTGAGGAATACAGCCAGGACGCCAAGCGGAGCGATAATACCCGCAACCAAACGCCACGCCAGACTGAGTATTGGGCTGTCGATTCCAAGCTGCTGATCCACCATGCCCTTTGGAAGCATCCATATTGCGAAGAACGTGATCAGCATGCCGCCCAGCGGCAGCAAGATATTTTGTGAAAAGTAATCAACCGAATCGAAAAAGGTTAGCCCTCCGACAAAGGTGATATCACTCCAACTATTGAACGAAAAGACAGTCCCCAAACCCAGCACCCAGCAAATGACGCCGAGGGAGGTAGCCACCCGCTGACGCTTGGCGTTGTACTCCTCAACCAGATACGCCAATGCGGGCTCGGTCAGCGAGATAGCAGACGTAATCGCCGCAAAGCTCAGTAACAAAAAGAATAATGCCCCAAAGAGATCGCCCAGGGGCATTTGGCCGAAGGCCAGAGGCAGGGTCACAAAAGTAAGCCCGGGGCCTTGGGCAACCTCAAGACCATTGGCAAAGACGATCGGAAATATCGCGAGTCCCGCAGCCAGAGCGATTAACGTATCGAGTCCGGCAATGGTCACAACCGTCGTACCCAAATTGGCATCATCTGGCACATAGGCACCGTAAGCCATCATGGTGCCCATACCCAAACTCAGAGTGAAAAACGCCTGGCCCATGGCAATCAACCAAGAATCCGCCGTTACTGCCTCCCACTTCATGTCAAACATGAAGGCAAAACCTTGGGCAAATCCGCCGGAGTTAACGCTATAAACCAGCAGCGCGATCAAAAGTAGAAACAGCAGCGGCATGAACCATCGAATAGCTGTCTCTAACCCCTTTGTTACGCCACGACCGACAATCCAAATGGTTAGAATCATGAAGCCCGTCTGATAGGCAATCAGCTCCATGGGACTGGCCAAGAACGCGTCAAAGTGCTCGCCAACAGCTTGCGCAGATGCCCCATCAAAGGTGCCGCTGCCGCTGGCCCAGACGTAGCTCACCGCCCAGCCGGCAATAACCGCGTAATAAGAGAGAATCAAAAATCCCGCAATTACGCCCATCCAGCCCAAGATCGACCAGCGCTCGCTGCGACCCGATGCCTTGGCCAATTTGCGCATTGTATGGATCGGACTGGATCGACCTTGGCGCCCCATCAACACTTCGCTGACCATGATGGGAATACCCACGGCGGCAATGCAGACAAGGTAAATGAGTACAAATGCGCCACCGCCATTCTCGCCCGCGATGTAGGGGAATTTCCAGATGTTGCCAAGACCAACAGCAGAGCCTGCGGCGGCGAGCACGAAGAGCCAGCGACTCGACCACCGTTGCGATGAAGCGGATGAAGAATTGGAAGGTGTCGCCATTGGAAGCCCTTTGCAGTCGTACCCGGCAATTGTACTACCGAAATCACTCGGCTTGACCAGTTGGGTAAGCGGGCTTGCGATCAGCTACTGTATACTGCGGTGTTCGTCTCACCTTGAATCACTCGGATTCGCCAATGGCAAAGTCAGGAAAAAAAAGCAGCCCGGGCAGCATTGCGCAAAATCGCCGCGCACGGCATGACTACTTTATTGAGGACAAATTCGAGGCCGGACTAATGCTGATGGGTTGGGAGGTCAAAAGTATTCGCGATGGCAAGGTTCAACTGGCCGAGGCCTTTGTGCAAATTCACAAGGGTGAGGCCTATTTGGCTGGCTGCACGATCACCCCTCTGCTAAGCGCATCCACCCACGTGATCACCGAACCTCAGCGCATGCGCAAGCTACTCTTGCACGCCAAGGAACTGTCGCGCCTGTTCATTGCCAGCCAGCAAAAGGGCTACACCATTGTGCCGTTGGCATTGTATTGGAAAGGCAACAAAGTGAAGTGTGAAATCGCGCTGGGCAAGGGTAAAAAACAGCACGACAAACGCGAGGCCAGCAGAGAAAAAGACTGGGCGCGAGACAAACAGCGCCTGTTCAAGGTCAGCAGAAGCTAGGCCGTATTAGCGCGACGCCAAGCCACCATCTCAATCGCTGCGACGGCGGCTTCGATGCCCTTGTTGAATTCATCATCGCCAGCACGATCGATGGCCTGTTGTTCTGTAAACACGGGCAAAATTTCGACAATCACCGGCCGGCGGAATTCGTGCATGACCGCCCCCAACCCACGCATGGATTCTTGGCTGATCATTTCAAAGTGTAGGGTGTCGCCCTTAACAATGACGCCAAAGCAAATGACTGCGTCAATCTGGCCAATAGAGTCTTCCGCCAGCAAATCTCTGGCAGCGAGCGGAATTTCAAGCGATCCCGGGAGAGTGTGGATATCAATTTCCGTGTAGCCGGCCTGAGCCAACACCCGCGTGCAGGCTTCGGTCATGCTTTGCACCAACGTGAAGTGCCATTTAGACTGCAAAATGCAGATGCGACCCGGCTGCGCTATGACCGGCAGCGCCGACGTATCGAGCGCCGTTTTCATTTAGGCTGCGCCTTCAGCACGACGCTGGCTTGCCACAAGCCAGGCGCCAGATTCAGCATGCAGGCTAATGCGGCCTTCATCGGCAAGCGCAGTGCAGTCGGCGCGCAACTGCCAGGCAGGCGTTGGAGCATTGGCATCGCGCAAGGCATCGGCAATTTCACCCACGCGCACCAAACCGTCACCGGTGGATGCTAGGTTTTGCATCACCGAAAAAACTTTCTCGACTCTTCTGGAATCTACGCTCATATACCCTGCTCACCCTCTGTCGGCGACCATCTTGTACCAGAAACCCCTTACACCCGCTAGAGAACAAGCCCTGGAGAACAGCGCGCGTGCTGA
>JADHNQ010000124.1 GCA_016779425.1 Pseudomonadales bacterium
TACCATTATTGGCTAGTTTTCGACCCAACTCGGTTTGCGCTTTTCACGAAACGACGCCATCCCCTCGGCGCCTTCTTCCGAGCGAAACATACGTGCGCTCCACTCGGCGGTTTCTTTAAAACCCTCCTCAATGGAAAGCTGAGGCACACGCCGCGCGAGCTTTTTGCACTCTTGAACCGCAATGGGTCCACCCAAATTGATCATGGCAATTTGTTCTTCCACGCTGCTGATCAACTGATCTTCCGGCACCGCAATATGCGCAAGTCCCATGTCTACGGCTTGCTGGCCATCGAACCGCTCGCCGGTTAAGAACAGCTTCATACCGTGATGCACGCCTAACTTGGGCAGGCAAACTACTGAAATAATCGCGGGTATGACCCCGATACGTACCTCGCTGAAACTGAACTGCACATCGCGTCGGGTGACCACAATGTCTGATGCGCCAACTAAACCCAGTCCGCCTGCAAAAGCAGCGCCGTTTATCGCGGCTATGACGGGCTTGGGGCTCTCCATAATGGCAGTGAGTACGTCCGCGTAGGGCACCGCGCGTCCAACACCTTCTGAAAGCTGTCCGGGCGGACTCTTCAGATCAGCGCCGGCGCAAAAAGCAGGACCGTTGCCAGTGATCACAATCGAGCGCACTGCATCGTTGGCGTTGGAGGCCATTAGATGATCGTAAAGCTCTGTCACCAAGATGGCCGACAGGGCATTGCGATTCTGCGGACGGTTCAGCGTAATCCAGGCTGCGCCGTTGCGAATCTCATATAGGGTTGCTTCGGTAGTGCTCATGGTCATTCCTCTTCTGCCAACGTGACTAACAGTTGGGCGTTATCAACCTGGTCGCCAACGCCGACATGCACTTGTTCAACGGTGCCATCTCGCGGGGCGACGATACGATGTTCCATCTTCATCGCTTCCAAAATCACTAACAAATCACCCTTGGCGACCTCGTCGCCGGCCGCAACTTCAGTGGCGAGAACAGCGCCGGGCATGGGAGCCGTCAGGCCGCCCCCGGCATCCACACCTCTGGGGTCGGGGTAACGCGGTAACTCGGTGAGCACGAGGTCGCCGTTGTCGCCGTGTACTAGCCACTGCATCGCATTGCGCTGAATGTCGAATTGCAGCCGCTGGCCGTTTAGAGCCAGGTCTATGCGCCCATCACCGGCATGGTGAATGGCGACACTGTGGCTTTCATCGTTGCAAATAACGTTGAAGGTGCCGTCGCGCAAACTCTGGTAAGCCACCGTTAGCTCTGTGTCAGCAACCGTGTAGGTAATTGACTGCAAGGGCATAGTGGAGTTGCGCCAACCGCTCGGCATGGTGGTCAGCACTTTGGCGGCACGCCGGCGTTGGGCTTGGCTCTCCATGGCTACGGCAATGGCGGTTTGCAGGTACTCGAGATCAGACACCTCCCTGTGCAACGGCGGCTTTACCCGCTCGATAAAGTCCGTGGTGGTATCGCCGGCCAGATACTCTGGCGTGCGCAGGGTGGTCACCAAGAAATCGCGATTGGTGTTCAAGCCTGCAATGGCCGTAGTTTCAAGCACTCGGGCGAGCCTCCCCGCAGCCTCTCGACGCGTCGGCGCATGCACGATGACCTTGGCGATCATGGGGTCAAACTGCGTACTGATTTCACTGCCAGCTTCCACGCCGGAATCAAAGCGAGCCCCACCGGCGGTAGCAGGCTTCCATACCAATACTGGGCCCGGTGATGGCAAGAAACCCTTGGCAGGATTCTCTGCGTACAGACGTGCCTCTATGGCATGTCCGTTGATCGAAATATCGTCCTGGGTAAACGACAGGGTCTCGCCTTCCGCCACGCGTATCTGCTCGCGCACGAGGTCTTTGCCGATGATTTCTTCGGTAACAGGATGTTCGACCTGCAGGCGCGCATTGACCTCAAGAAAATAGAAGTCATCGTTATCACCCAGCAAAAACTCCACCGTACCCGCTGAGGCATAGCCGAGTTTTTTTGCCGCGGCGATAGCGGCATCACCCATGCGCGAGCGCAGAGCATCATCTACCGCAGGCGAGGGGGCTTCTTCGATAATCTTTTGATGGCGGCGCTGTATGGAACACTCTCGCTCGTAACAGTGCACAAGGTTGCCGTGGTTATCACCCAAGATTTGAATTTCGATATGTCTGGAGGTCGCCAGCCACTTTTCTAAAAACACCGTGTCGTCACCGAAAGAGGTGCCGGCTTCGCGCTTGGCACCTTCAACCGCGGCCATCAGCTCGGCTTCGCTCTCTACTACCCGCATGCCGCGTCCGCCGCCGCCAGCTGAGGCTTTGACCAAGACCGGATAGCCAATGTCGGTGGCTGCCGCGACGATATCCGTGTCCGCGGTGATTTCGATGCCGGGTAGCGTCGGCACGCCTGCTTCGTCCATCAGGCGTTTGGCAGATAGCTTGTCCCCCATCAGGCCAATGACCTCTGGCGATGGTCCAAGCCATTTCACGCCAGCGTCGATGACCGCCTGGGCAAAGGCCTGGTTTTCTGACAAGAAGCCATAGCCCGGGTGGATGGCGTCTGCGCCACTGCGCTTTGCCGCGTCCAATACCTTGGCGACGTCGAGATAGGTTTCGCCCGTGCTCTTGCCGTTTAGCGCGATTGCTGTATCGGCCTCCAGCACAAAGGGAGCATTGACGTCACCGTCGGCATAAATTGCCACGGTGCTAATGCCCATGGCTTGAGCGGTTCGATTGATACGCCGCGCAATTTCGCCGCGGTTGGCGACGAGTAGACGGCTGATGGGGGTTATTACATGCGCCATGTGCCGTACTCCTTAGTGCCTTTGACCGTATTGTTGTGGCAAGCCGACAGGGACATGGCGATGACCTTGCGTGTGTCCCGTGGGTCGATCATGCCGTCGTCGGAGACCCGTGAAGTGGCATACAGGCCCTTGGAGCGTTCTTCTGCCCAATGCTCTGCAAATGCCGCGCGCTTAGCGTCGGCCTCCTCGTCAAATTCAATACCGCGCCGCGCCGCCGCCCCCTTACCGACAATGGTCATTACGCCTGCCATTACAGCCGGGCCCATGACGGCGATTTTGGAATGCGGCCAGATATAGGTGAACTTAGTGCCGAAGGCTCGGCCGCTCATGCCGTAGTTGCCTGCGCCATAGGAGGCGCCGACGATGACGGTGATATGCGGAACAGTAGAGTTAGATACCGCGTTAACCATCTTTGAGCCGTTCTTGGTAATACCGCCCTGCTCAAAGTCCGTGCCGACGATGAAGCCGGTAATGTTGTGCAAAAACAGCAGCGGCACATCGATTTGATTACACAGCTGAATAAACTGCGCGGCTTTTTCCGCGGATTCCGAAAATAGCGCCCCGTTATTGCCGAGAACACCCACAGGATAACCGTGCACTGATGCCCAGCCGCAGATAACAGACGGACCATAGAGAGGTTTGAATTCCTCAAAGGCCGAGCCATCGACAACGCGCATGATGACTTCGCGAATATCCAGCGGGCTTTTAAGGTCCTTGGAGACCATGCCGAGTAGCTCTTCCTCGTTGTGTACTGGTTCGGTAAAACCGCTCTTGGGTTCCGGGCCGAGCTTGCGCCAGTTCAAATGCGAGACGACCTCGCGGCAAATACGAATGCCGTCCATTTCGTCTTGGGCCAAATAGTCTCCCAGCCCCGATGTTTGCGTGTGCATATCAGCGCCGCCAAGGCTTTCAGCATTGGCATCTTCGCCTGTGGCCATTTTCACCAGGGGCGGGCCACCTAGAGACACCATGGCCTGGTTTTTCACCATGATGTTGTAATCGCTCATACCCGGCTGATATGCACCACCGGCGGTGGCAGCGCCAAAGATCACCGATACCGTGGGTATACGCATTTTCGACAGTTCAGAGATCTCGTAAAAAAGACGCCCAGATTCAGCGAAGTGATCGACCTCGCGCTGCAGTGCGGCTTCTGCCTCGGCGTTGGGGTCGCCCGTACCGTCACCGCTAGCGCCGCGCAAATCTGCCCCGGCGCTCTCGACGAACTGCACATAGGGCATGCGATTTTCGCGGGCAATCTCAAGGCCACGCATCAGCTTTTTCGAGTTGAAGGGATTGAAGGCGCCGGCACGTACTGACGGGTCATGGCCCAAGATCACGCATTCCACACCTTCGATAACGCCGATGCCGACTACAAAGCCGGAACCGATATCATAGGAAGAGCGCCAAGCCGCCAGCGGGCTGATTTCTAAAAACGGTGAATCCTGATCCAGCACATGGGAGATGCGCTCGCGAATTGGCATTTTGCCGCGCTTGCGAATACGCGCGACGGCTTCTTCGCCACCTCCCTCAGCGGCCTCGTCGTACAGCTCTTGCAGCTGCGCCAAGGTCTCCAGCATATCGGACTTGTTGGTTTTAAATACCTCAGACCGGGTATCCAACTTTGATTCCAAGACAGGCATATATGATTCCCTCTCCTAATGCCATTCGGCAAAAAACGCCCCACTAGAAGACAAAGCTAGCAGAATAAAAAGCCAGCCATAAGGTTTTTTTGTGGTACTTTTTTCGCTTCGCAGAAGGGGAATTACCGTGGCCGTCGATCAAGGACTGCAGCAGCTTAAAAGCGCCCGCGCGCGCGACAATATGTGCAAGGCGACCATCCAGCTGTTGGCCGAATTGGGCTATGCAGAGACGACAATTGCAGGCGTGGCTCAGAACGCTGGGTTTTCCAAGGGAGCCGTGCAGTACCACTTTCCGACGAAGGAAGAGCTGATCGCCGCAACGGTAGAACACCTGCTAATGCGCACGGTATCCAGTGCAAGTCAGTCTTACGAAAGTGTCGACAGTGCTCTGTTGAATGCGTGGCAGCGGTTGGTAAATACATCGGCCTATCGTGCGCTGCTAGAGGTGCTCAATGCTGCCCGCATCGACCGCAAGCTGCGTTTGCGTATATCTGCCGAGTTGGTTGCCTGGGGCAAGAATTTGGATCAGCAGTCGTTGACGATTTACCAAAGTGCCAACGAACAACTGCCCGCTCATGAAGGCGATGCCGAAGTTGTCATGCTGCTCAATATGACCCGCAGTTTTATGCGTGGGTTGCTGACCCAAGAACAGTACGGGGTTTCGCCAGAAGAGACGCTAACCTACGTGGCTAAGTGGATTGAGCTGATTGCGCCAATGCTGAAGTTGCGCAGCACCCGGACCAGTGATGGCGACAAGGCCACGACGACAAAGAACAACAGTCGAAAAGAACAACATTAGAGAGGACGAAAGATGAGTGTGACACAAGCGGAAATCACAGAGTTTGAGGAGCAGGCCGACCGCTGGTTCGCTGAGAACAAACCCGCCAACCCCGGCTTTATTCTGCCGGAAACCTTTATGGAGGTTGGTACCGATCAACAGTTTGAGTTCTTACGCGACTGGCAGCAAAAGGTCTATGAAAACGGCTACGTGGGTATGTCTTGGCCCAAGGAGTATGGCGGACTGGGTACGGATCAGGTGTTTCAGGACATCGCAACCAAGGCCATGGCCAAACATCGGGTGCCGTTTTTGCCCAATACCATTGGTTTGAATTGGGCAGGGCCGCTGATTCTTGCCATGGGCAGTGAAGAAGAGAAACGTCGGTACATTAAGGGCATTCTCAGTGCCGAAGATATTTGGTGCCAGGGTTTTTCCGAGCCCGATCACGGCTCAGACTTGGGTAGTGCGCAGTGTAAGGCGGTGAAGGATGGCGATGAGTATGTGATCAACGGCTCAAAGATCTGGACGAGTCTTGGGTCCTACGCCAAGTACATGATTTTGATCGCACGCACCTCGACGGATGGCCCCAACAAATATGCAGGCCTGAGTTTCTTTTTGGCGCCCATGCAGACCGAAGGCGTTGAGCCACGACCCATTAAAAAGCTGACTGGCGAATACGGGTTCTGTCAGACCTTTTTCAATGATGCGCGCATTCCAGCCTCCTGTTTAATGGGCAAGGAAGGCGAGGGCTGGAAAGTAGCTATGACCACTTTGATGTTCGAGCGCGGGGCTGTCGGTGGGCAAGCGGGCGGTCTGTCCATGATGGACTTAAGCATTGACGACATTGTAGAGCTGGCAAGGCGCGCCAAGCGCAATGGTAAGCCCGCTATAGAAGACCCTCATGTACGCGAGCAGCTGGTGGACTTGATCACCGAAGCACGAGGCAACAGCTATATGGCTGCCCGCACCAAGGTCTCTGCACTGGCCACGGATTGGCCGGATGCGGTTAGCATGTCGGGCAAGCTGCGAGCTACTGAACTCAAGCGGCGCATGTGTCAGTTCGCGATATCACTGCAGGGTGCCAACGGCGCACGCTACGTCAGTTCCGAAGCGGTGGATGGCGGCCTTTGGCAGCGCTCCTACCTCAACGCCTTTTCGGGAACAATTGGCGGCGGCACCAGCCAAATTCAGCACAACATTATCGGTGAGCGCGTACTCGGCCTGCCCAAGGGCTAGGCCTGCAAGACCGACAAAGGAAAGACCTTTTCATGGCAACGATAGAGTTTTCAGAAGAACAAACCATGCTGATGGACACGGCAGTCGACTTCTGCCGCAAGCATTCATCACTGGACAGAGTGCGCGCGCAGATTGATCAACCCCAGGGTATTGATCCTTCGGTCTGGCAAGAAATGATCGACTTGGGCTGGCTGGGCATCACTGTACCCGAACAATATGGTGG
>JADHNQ010000125.1 GCA_016779425.1 Pseudomonadales bacterium
AACGGCAACAGCGGCTGGCGTGAACGCTACACCGGCAAAAACTTCGCCGATGAGGTGTGGGCGGTCTGTCAGGCCGCACAGCTTGGCGACAAGCCCATGGTCGTAGGCCACAGCTTCGGCGGATTTGTGGCACTGGAAGTCGGGCACTACTTTGGTCCGGAGCTCGGCGGCATCCTCTTTATGGATTTCACCGTCGCGCCGCCGGAAGAATCCATGGAGTGGGGTTTACGGGTAGAGCGTGAAGGCGTGGAACCGGGCCGTAAGCTGCGCATCTACGACGATTTTGAAAGCGCCCTAGCTCGCTTTCGCTTCATACCCGAGCAGCCTGGCGTGCACCCTGAAGTGCTCAGGCATCTCGGCACCTATGGGTTGAAAGAGGTGGAAAGCGGCTGGACCTGGAAATTTGACCCCGGCCTGTTTGACTACCTAGAAATGGGCACAGATCAGCACGACAAACTCATGGCCTTACCCTGCAAAACCGCCTTGATGCTTGGGGAGCAGAGCGAGGACGAAGGCGCGCTTTATGGGGAGCATATGCTCAACGTCAGCGGCGGCCTGTTGCCCAGCATTACCGTGCCCGGCACCTATCACCACCTGATGTTCGATCAACCCATCGCAGTGGCGTCAGCGATGAAGCTGCTGTTGCTTGAGTGGGTAAGACAGGGGTTAGAGTAGGCGCCCACCTGAGCTCTAGAACTTGCACTTGCACCAGATGAGGCATTGCGACTTTGTCTCACACTAGGCTGAAATCAAGCAAACCCGAATCAAACCCCGCCACTTAGCCAGGTCAATTCGGGCTTTCGGTTTTGCGCAACGCAGTCGCGCAGGTACAGATTAATAAGCGTTTGGTAGGGAATCCCCGTGTCGTCGGCCAAGGCTTTGAAATAACCAATGACGTCTTCGCTCATGCGAATCGTCACTTGCTTCTTGAGCTTGGTCGCAAAGGGGTTCTTCCGGCCTTTCATCGTCGCAAAGTCGTATTCTTTTTTCATTGTTTTAACCCTTCGTAATACTTGGATTCGTTTCGAGTCGCCTTCCTAGCGGAAACTAGTCGTATGACGTCATCAGACTCTCTGACGCAATGCACTACCGTCAGGAGCCGTGCCGCGCTGCTCATTCCAAGCATGACAAAGCGATCTTCCTCAGACGAATGAGGCTCATCAAAGAACTGCATGGCAAATTCGTCATAGAAGACCGATTGTGCTTCTTCAAAAGAAACCGTGTGATTACGCAAATTAGCGACAGCTTTTTGAGCGTCCCATTCAAATCGGATCATACATACATTGTATGTATACACTAGCGAGTTTCAACAAATCAGGCGATGCATTACACGGTCAAGTGTCGACTGGTTTGCAGACTGATCAATCGCGTTGGATTCGCCAGACTAACCCCGCGCCTGCAGTTCGACTCGGATACGCCCATGAAGTTTGCTGTCCAGCGTATAGAATCGCGCCAATACCAGCGCCACGATCATCAGCGCTGCCGGTACCAAGCTCAGCAGCTGTTTAATGGCTTCTAGGGTTTCTGGCGTTTGCTCGGTATTTGCCACATAACCCACAGCGCCGAGGGCGAGGGCGACCCCTGCGCCGCCAATGGCCTTGGCGAGCTTTTGAAAGAAACTAGCCGAGGAATACACCGCGCCGTCTGCACGCTTGCCGTGTTTCCACTGAGCGTATTCAACGGTATCGGGAATCATCGCCCAGCCCAGTACGGCCACCGGCGCGCCGCCAAGGGCGACAAGGCAGCCCCAGAAGATTGTCCAGAAAAAATCATCTGCCGGGGTTAGATAAAAGCCGATACAGGCGATAATGGAAAACAGCGAACCAAGCTGTATGGCGCCCGCCTTACCAAATTTGGCCGCGAGTGCGGGCACTGCTGGCAGTCCGATCAGCATGACGACAAGGCCTAAACCAAAGAATGTGCTCAGCAGGTCCGGCCGGCCCATGTTGTACGTAAAGTAGTAAACGGCAATGGTCTGGCGCACAGTAAAACTCAGCATGCCGATGGTGAAGAGGGCGATCACGATCATTAACGGACCGTTGTCGAACACTGCCTGCAAACTGTCGCGCCACCCAAGCTGCTGTTGTGGCGGTGGCTTGATCACTTCTTCAGTCGAGAAGAAGGTGACCGTCAGCAGCAGCGAGGCGATTACTGCGAACAATCCCATGACCGCTTGATAGCCGTCTGCCTCAGTCTCAAACAGGGGCACCAGCTCAGGTACTGCCACGGTTACCACCCCGGCACCGAGAAAGGCGCAACCCATCCGCCAAGTCGATAGCTTTGTGCGCTCCTGATAGTCATCGGTTAGCGATGCAGTAAGCGCAGAGTATGGAATGGTGACCACGGTGTACAAGATGCCGAACAGCACGTAGGTCGCGTAGGCCCACAGCACTCGCCCGGTTTCATCCAAATCCGGCACGGTGAAGGTCAGCACAGTGATCACGCCCAGCGGAATTGCGCCCCAAAGCAGATAGGGGCGCAGGCGTCCCCAGCGCGTATTGGTGCGCTCGGCGATGGCGCCCATCATCGGGTCGGTAATCGCATCCACCACTCTAGCCACCAGCAGTACACCAGCAGCGGCCACCGGCGAGATTTTCAGCACGTCGGTATAGAAGTAGAGCAGAAAGGTCATGGACGAAATGAAGTAGAGGTTGATCCCCAAATCGCCAATGGCGTAGCCGACGCTCTTCTTGCTATCCATCAGCCAATGACCCCGGATTTTTGCAGGACTGCGATTTCATCCGCAGCAACACCCAAGCCACGCAATATGTCCTCACCATCTGCGCCGGTATCTGGTGCGGCGCGACTCAGTGACGCAGGGTGCGGGAACGACGACAAATTGATCGGGCTGCGCACTAAGTTGAGATCACCCATCTCTTCATGAGGCGCTGGCACCGCCATGCCAAGGTGCTGTACCTGCGGGTTCTCAAAGGCTTCTTTAACGGTGTTGATCGGGCCACAGGGCACTCCTGCTTCGTTTAAGCGCTGCACCAGTTCAGCGACGCTGAACGTTTCGGTAATAGCGTTCATATCCGCCTTAATCTGGTCTCGATGGCGGGTGCGCGAACCGATGCTTTGGTAGTCCGGATGTTGCAACAGCGCCGTGGCATTGAGAGCGTCGCAAAAGCGCTGCCACATCTGGCCACCAAAGGCCGCGATGTTCACATGACCGTCCTTGGCATTGAACATGCCCATGGGTACTTGAGTGGGGTGATCGTTGCCCTGCTGGGTAGGCTCTTCGCCGCTCATGGTGTAACGCGCGCCCTGAAAATCGAGCTTGGACATCATGGCTTCGAGCAGTGAGGTATGCACCCATTGGCCCTCCCCCGTGCGCTCGCGGTGCAGCAGCGCGAGCAAAATACCTTGACCCAAAAACATGCCCGCGGAGGTATCAGATATGGCAATTCCCGCCCGCATGGGGCCCTGATCTGGTTCGCCTGTTATCGACATGAGGCCGCTCACCCCCTGCACGATTTGATCAACACCTGGCCGCTCGCTGTCGGGGCCGTCTTGACCGAAGCCGGATATGCTTGCGTAGACCAAGCCGGGATTGATGGCTTTGAGCGTGTCGTAATCTACGCCAAGGCGATACTTCACCGAGCTACGGAAATTCTCCACCACTACATCTGCGTCCTTGGCCAGGCGATGAAACAGGGCCTTACCGTCGGTGTGCTTGAGGTCGATGGCCAGTGAGCGCTTGTTGCGGTGCAGGTTCTGTTCATCCGGCCCGCGCCGCCCGCCTGTTACAGAGTTGCCTTGGGCATCCTTGCGCGGTGGCGGCTCAATTTTAATGACGTCGGCGCCCCAGTCGGCGAGCAGACGTACGGCCATGGGTCCGGCTCGGGCGATGGTCAAATCCAGCACTCGAATATGCTCTAGCGGCCCTTTCATGAGGCGAGCCTAGTGGCTGTCAGGGGTGGTTTTACGCACCAGTCGGCCGGGCAGCGCATCGGTGGCCTCGCCGTCAATGTAGGTCGGCTGGCCGTTAACAATAGTCATTAGATAGCCGTCGGCACGCTGCTGTAGCCGAGCACCACCCGCTGGCAGGTCGTTGACCATCTCGGGCAGCCGCACATTCAGATTATCGAAGTCGATTATGTTCACATCGGCGCGCATACCCACTTGCAAGGTTCCCCGATCCGTCAGCTCTACTGCCCGGGCGGTATCGTTGGACTGGCATTTGATCAGCGTTGGTAGGTCGATACCTTCGCCTCGACTGCGGTCGCGCCCCCAGTGCGT
Source organism: Pseudomonadales bacterium (assembly GCA_016779425.1). GTDB lineage: Bacteria > Pseudomonadota > Gammaproteobacteria > Pseudomonadales > Azotimanducaceae > UBA4421. The sequence continues at coordinate 4,240 of JADHNQ010000125.1, forward strand.
GAGCAGCGAGGTAATGAAGCTGGCGTCACAAATCGTGCCGACGTGAGCGCCGCCGTCGCCCAAGCCCATTACTGTGTCTTTGTGCAAAATCATGTCGCGACAGCAGTCGAGATTGTTCTCGGCATAGTTGGCAAACGGTGTGTAGAGCAATGCCTTACCGTGATTTTGCAGCAGCGTGTCGTAGACGAGGGACCAGGGGTCTTGGCCACTCGAAATTGCTTGGGCATGCAGAGAATCCTTGGGGTCTGGCTCGTAATTCGGTGGGTCGCTCATCAGCCAAATCTTGCGACCTTCGTCCATCAGCCGGAACAAGCGCATAAAACCCCGTCCGGTCGGTTCCGCCAAAATACGCGCCTTGCGCGTCGGGTCAGCCAACGCTGCGATGCGCTCCGCCCGGGGCAGATGAGCAACCTCGGTAAAGGATGGACGCGTAGTGAATGGCGATAAGGTCGTCGTCAAACCCAGCAATATACCAATGGGCCGGGGCGCCACTTGGCCACGCATGGCGTAGCCCGCATCACTGGCGCCTTCGATTTTGTTCAGTACTTTACGCCAGCCATGATCGCTGATGCCTTGAGCAAGCGATATCGACATGGGGCGTCCTGCAGAGCTGACCATGGACTTAAGCAGGTCGAATTCGCTGTCGAGATCGTCGAAGTCGGAGATCATTTCCATGACACCCCGACCGGTGCTACGCAGCGCACTGGCCATGCCCACCAACTCATCATATTCCGCCTGCAGCGTCGGGGTTGGCTCGCCTCTAGCACTGCGATGATTCAGGGTTCTTGAACTGGTAAAGCCCAACGCTCCGGCGCGAATAGCCTGCTCGGTTAGTCGGCGCATTTCGACCACATCTTCTGCCGTCGCAGGCTCACGATCGGCCCCACGCTGGCCCATCACATAGACGCGCAGCGCGGCATGAGGTAGCTGAGCGCCAATATCCATATCGAATCGACGCTTAGAAAGATAATCGAGATAGTCGGGGAAGGACTCCCATTCCCAGCTCAGACCCTCGCTGAGAGCGACACCGGGAATGTCTTCGACCCCTTCCATCAGTTCAATTAGTAGATCGTGGTCGGTAGGCCGCACAGGCGCAAAACCCACGCCGCAGTTTCCCATGACAACAGTTGTGACGCCGTGGTGACTCGATGGCGACATGCGATTGGACCAAGTCGCCTGACCGTCATAATGGGTGTGAATATCCACAAAGCCCGGGGTAACCAGCGCGCCGTCGGCGCTGACTTCTTGTGCGCCGCGTCCAGCCACCTTGCCGACTTCGGAGATCTTACCGTCTTTGATAGCAACGTCGGCTGTAAAGGCCGGTTCGCCGGTGCCATCGATGACAGAACCAGATCGAATCACCAGATCGTGCTGAGTCATGCTCCCCCCTACTTTTTTGATCTTTTGTACTGCGCTTTTTCTATCACAGAAGTCGGGGAGATAGCACGCCAAGAAAGATTCACGGCGCGGCACAGGTGAAATAGTTAGCCGTGATTCGAGCCTGTGATCGTCATATGCTGTACCGCATATTTTTGAGCACCACGGGAGCGTCAGCATGGCCATCAAAATCGAAGAAATTCTGCCCTATCCACCGGCCACCATTTGGGCAATCGTCGGCGAACCAGATCGAGTTGACTGGGTAACGGGCGTGGAGTCTGCCGAATTCGATGGTGAGGTGCGTCGCTTCAAAATGGTTGGTGCCGGGGGCTTGGCTGAACGCATCAATCAGCGCGATGAGGAACGCATGTATTTGGAGTATTCGGTAATTGAATCGACACCGCCGCTGCAGTCTCATATGGCTAGCATCACCTTGGAGGCGCATGCCGACGGCACACGCTTTATCTGGCAGACCACTGTGGAACCCTTAGCAGTCGAGCCCTTTATCGCCACGGGTATGAAGGGCAGTTTGGCGCAGTTGGCAGAGATTCTCGCCAGCGAAAACTAAGGCCTACGATCAAAAAAGCTTCTGGGGAGAGAACATGAAGAAAGTACTCGGCGCTATCGTCGTTATCGCGCTTATTGGGATCGGCTACCAATTCCAGTCGTCGGAAGAAGAACCGGAATTTGTGCCAAAGCCTGATAGCGCTACCGTTCGCAAAACCACATCTGGCAGCTTGTTGGGTTATACCGGTGCCAACGGCGCGTGGATCTGGCGAGGCATTCGCTATGCCAAGGCACCCACGGGCACCCTGCGCTGGCGTGCCCCCTTACCCGCCAAGGCGCCCCGCAAAGGCGGCATCATCGAAACTCTCGTATCGGGCAACGCCTGTCCTCAGCTGCCCTCTGCGCTGAGCGCTCCCGCCGACGAGGGCCGAGTCACCATCGGCGACGAGGACTGCCTGTTCATGGATATCTACGC
>JADHNQ010000126.1 GCA_016779425.1 Pseudomonadales bacterium
CTAGATACGCTTGAATTGTCTTCGCCATGGCGCGGTTGCGCTGGTCCAGCAGCTGCGCATTGAAGGCCCGAGTCAGCGGATGCTCTCCGGCTTGCTCCTCAATAAGCGACAGTAAGCGGGCATCATCCCCGTTGAAGTAGGCGCTCACAAGGGCGCTCGTGGATTGCTCAATGTCGTCAAGGTCCGCGAGCGCTTGCTCAAGCACGGCAATTTGTACGTCTAGGGGTTGGTTAAACAGCAGATTCAGCTGAAGATCGAGTGTCTCTAGCTGCAAGATATCTTCGGCCTCGCGTTCACCGAGTTGCCCAAAATAGTGATCGATACCAAATTCGGGGTCATAGCCCATCGCGATAAATCCCAGAAGGCCAAGCTGCTGAAACGCGAGCATGGGTTTGAAAGCCTGCATTTGTCCCACGGGTAACCCATATATCAGACCGGCTGAGACTAATTGACTGTACGTGTCACTCGGCAGGCTTTGGCGCAGCGACTGCTCTGGCAGTGTTGCGTAGGCCATCGTCTGCTGTTGCACCTGGGCGGGTGGGTAGCGGCTCAAATCCACCTCAAAGACCAGTTTTTGAGTCGCTGCGTAGGCATCTAAATAAGGCTGGGGCAGTGGATATAGCGACTCTTTGAGCACATGAATCGTGCCACCCAAGTAAACGGTAGCCTCGTCATGCTCGAATCGCCATAGAAAAAGTGGGGTTGGCGCTCGAGGCAGCAGTTCGGTGGCGGGGGTCACCACGATGGCGTCCATGCGAGCCACTTCGCAGACACCTGTGGATTCTAATTCGGGTAAGTAAGCCATGGCATTGCGGCAGTTGGCCAGCGCGGCTTGGGCCGCCTGCACGCGATTGATCTGTTCGCCGCTGCTGAAAACGAGATCTGGTTTGCCCGTATGCACGGCAATGGAAACATGCGGCTGGGCGTATGTGAGTGCCGACAAACCTGCCAGCAGTAGGCTCAGAGCTACCAACCAGTACGGGCCGGTCACGAGCCCTCGGAACGTAAAAAAAGGACGCATCGTCTGCATTAGGCGTCTGCGTCCAAACCCAAGTCTTCTGGCTCCTCGCCAATGGCGCGTACCGCGTCCATTACCGAGTCGGCAACGGTTGCTAAGACGCTGGTGTCTGCACCGCGAATGACCAGGTGTGTTCCGTAACGCTCCTCCCGCAGGAAGGGATAACTGCCAATGTCGACGCTTGGAAAATCACTCTGTATTCGCGCGAGTGCGTCAGCGATGGAGCTTTCACCGGTATAGGCTCTGATCGTCTGGCTGCGCACGATGAAACCGCTTTTAAGCTTGCCTTCGAGTGTTGAGAGCATGGCCTGCATGACTCTGGGTATGCCTGCCATGACGTAGACATTTTCCATGGCAAAGCCCTGTGGCCCGCCGCTGGGGTTATCGATTAACGCCGCACCCTGGGGTACCCGGGCCATCAGCAGACGAGACGCCATTATGTCGTCGGGCGCTGGTCGCTGGCGTATGCGCTCGGCGATGTCTGGGTGTTGAATAACGGGTACATCAAAGGCCTTGGCGATGCAGACAGCGGTAATGTCGTCGTGGGTAGGGCCGATACCGCCGGTGGTAAAGACATAGTCGTAGCTCGTGCGTACTTCGTTGATGGTGTTGACGATGATGTCCTCATCGTCGGGAATCACTCTGGCGTGGTGGACCTGTATGCCCCAGCCACCCAGAGTGGAGGCAATATGATTGAGGTTAATGTCCTGGGTTCGACCGGAAAGGATTTCGTTGCCAATAATGATGACGCTGGCAGTGACGGCTTGATTCATGATTCGGTACTAAGGCGATAAAGACAGCGATGTTAGCAGATGGCCAGTTTGCTCTTGCTACCGATTTTTGAACTCAGGCTTCCGTTTGGCAGCAAAAGCTTTGCGACCCTCGCGATAGTCCTCGCTGTCGAAGCAGGCATCAACCATAGCGCGTACGGCGCCGACTTCCTCCGTACGGCTACCGCGCTCCCAGGCGTTAATCGCGGCCTTGGCCGCCTTCACGGTCAGCGGTGCATTTTCAGCGATCGTTTTGGCGTAGGACACGCAGGCATCCTCAATGTCATCGCGCTCTTTTATAAAGTTTATCAATCCCATATCCAGGGCCTCCCTCGCCGGCATAAAACGCGCCGAAAACATGATGTCCCTTGCTCGGCTGGGACCGACTAAACGTGCCAGCTTTGCCAGGCCTTCATATTCATAGCCAAGGCCGAGTTTGGCCGCGGGGATGCCGAAGCGTGAATCCGGTGTGGCGAAGCGCACGTCGGCAGACAGCGCTGTGGCAAGGCCGCCCCCAATGCAGTAGCCCTCAATCAGGCCAATTAAGGGCTTTTCGATTTTCGCCAGCCACTGGGTGGCACGTCCGGCAGTGATGCCATAGCTCTCGCGTTGCTCAGCGTTAGCGCGTTCTTTGTCGAATTCTGAAATGTCGGCACCGGATACAAAGGCTTTGCCGCCGGCCCCGCGCATGATTACGACGCGCACGTCTTCGTTGTCGGCGAAGTGTTCAAGAATGTCGCCAATGCCTTCCCACATTTCGAGGGACAGGGCGTTATGACGTGCTGGGTTGTTGAACACCATCCAACCGATACCGTCTTCAACCCTCGCCTGCATGCGTTCGGTTTGAAGAGTTAGCGTTTGTTCAGTTGCCATAGATCCCTCGCCTGTCGGTGGTAATGTGGTTGTGTTCTATACTGACCCAAGAAAATTCGGCTAAACAGGGGGGGTGAAATGGATTTTTCGCTGACACAAGAGCAAGACCTAATACGGGATGCGGTAGCCAAGGTATGTGAGGGCTACCCGGATGAGTACTGGGCGCAAAAAGACGCCGATCACGAATTCCCCTGGGACTTTTATAACACCATGGCGGAAGCCGGCTGGATTGGTATTGCCATACCAGAAGCCTACGGCGGCAGCGGCCGGGGTATAACCGAAGCCAGTATCGTGCTGGAAGAGGTCGCAGCTTCAGGTGCCGCCATGAATGGCGCGACCCCCCTGCATTTGTCCATGTTTGGCATGGAGCCAGTGGTCAAGTACGGCTCCGAAGAGATGAAACAAAAGTACCTGCCGCCGGTAGCGCGAGGCGAACTGCATGTAGCATTTGGTGTCACCGAACCCGATGCCGGCACGGACACCACCTCCATCAAGACGGCTGCCCGCCGCGAAGGCGATCATTACATCGTGCGCGGCCGCAAGGTTTGGACCACCAAGGCCCTGCAATCAGAACGCGTACTGTTACTGACACGCACCACACCTCGTGACGAAGTGGAGCGTCGCACAGATGGCATGACCTTGCTGCTGGCGGAACTGCAGCGCGACGAGGTCACGATTTCGCCCATCGATAAAGTGGGCCGCAACGCGGTGGCCACCTGCGAGGTGGTTTACGACGACCTGCCCGTGAGCATTACTGACCGCGTCGGCGAAGAGGGCAAGGGTTTTCAGTATTTGATCTCAGGGCTGAATGCCGAGCGCATTTTGATCGCTGCCGAAGCGCTGGGCATCGGCAAGGCCGCCCTCAAGCGCGCAGTGGGTTATGCCAACGAGCGCGTGGTATTCGGTCGGCCCATCGGCAAAAACCAAGGAGTTTCATTCCCGTTGGCGGAAGCAAAAATGCGGCTCGATGCGGCAGAGCTTATGATTCGTAAGGCGGCATGGATGTTGGATAACGGCATACCCTGTGGCGCCGAGGCCAATATGGCGAAATGGCTGGCCGCTGACGCGGGGTTTCAGGCCGCAGATCAAGCGATGCAGACCCACGGCGGTTTCGGCTATGCCAAGGAATATCATGTTGAGCGTTATTGGCGAGAAGCTCGACTGATGCGCATTGCGCCAATTTCCCAAGAGATGATCTGCAACTTTGTGTCAGAGCATGTCCTAGACTTACCAAGATCTTATTGATCGAAAGGTTAATGGGGCAGGGGAAAGGGGAAAGGGGAAAGGGGAAAGGGGAAAGGGGAAAGGGGAAAAGGGGAAAGGAGTGCAGCGATGAGCGATAACGCACAAATCATCAAGAACTTTATAGGCGCATGGTCGCGCCTTGATGCCAAGGAGCTGGCGAGCTATTTCTGCGACGACGGCTGTTACTACAATATGCCCGCCAATCCCGTGAAGGGACGCGACAATGTGCAGCAGTTTATTGCCGGTTTTACAGCGAACTGGACGGCGACCGATTGGGAGATCGTTCACTTAGTCGCTGAGGGCGACGTCGTTTTTTGTGAACGCGTTGATCGAACTCAGTTTGCCGAAGGGGGTGTCGACTTGCCATGCCTTGGCGTGTTTGAGATGTCCCAAGGAAAAATCAAAGAGTGGCGGGATTACTTCGATCTCGACACGTTTATGCGGGGGGCGCCCAAGGCTTAGTTACACCTAGGCCGCCAGCAACGCGGCGACGCGCTGTCGCACCGCCGGCACGATATCTTTTTCTACCCAAGGTCGTTGCTGCAGCCATCGCGTGTTGCGCGGGCTTGGGTGGGGCAGCACGACGGTGTGAGGCCAGCGGCTTTCCCAATCTCTGGCTAAGTCGCTCAAGCTCCGCCTTGGCTTGTTCAGATGCCACCTAACTGCATGAGCACCCACGAGCAGGGTTAGCTGAACATTGGTCAGCCTTGCCAGCAATTGATGCCGCCAATGCAGGGCGCATTCAGATCGAGGGGGTAAATCGCCGCCCGAGCCCTTGCCCGGGTAGCAAAAGCCCATGGGCAGTAAGGCAAAATGGCTTGGGTTGTAGAAGCTCTGCGGGGTGACGCCCAGCCAGCGCCGCAGCCTTTCTCCGCTGGGATCGCTGAATGGGATGCCGCTGTTGTGGGCCGCGGTACCCGGAGCTTGGCCCACCAGCAAGATGGGCGCGGATACCCCAAACTGAAACACTGGTTTTGGGCCCAGGGGCAAATGATCGGCGCACAGATCACAGGCACGAACGCGACGCAGCAGCGCTTGCGTAGAGTTCTGGGAATACGCCTTAGAGGCCAAGAAGGTTCGCCTGATCCAATAATTTTTGGCTGATGCGAATACTCGCCGCATCCACCATCACACCGTCAACGTTGATTGCACCGTCGCCATGACCCTGGGCCACCTCATAGGCGGCTTTTTGTTTTCGGGCGAGCGCGATCCGTTCGGCTGAGGGTGTGAATACCGATTGAATGGCGTTAACTTGGAGGGGATGTATGGCCCATTTGCCCGCCATACCAAGGGTATATGCTCGCTTGGCCTCAAGCTCAAGAGACGGCGAGTCTTGGAAATCTGCAAAAGGACCGTCGATAGGCTCAATGCCGTGGGCGCGGCTGGCCATGGTCAGTTTGAACCTTGGGTAATGCCAAAGATCCGACGGATCGTCGCCGGTGTTGCCCACCGAGGCCAAGGGCATATGCTGGCTAGCCGCGTAGTCACCCGCGCCGAAAATCAGCGTCTCAATTCGGTCAGAGCTGGCTGCAATTTCCTCGACTCGCATCAGGCCCTCGACTTCTTCGATGAGGCATTCGATGCCAATGCGCTTGGTCAGCCCCAGCTTGCGCTCTAGCTGCTCAAGAAGCAGGTGCACGAACCTGACATCGCTTGACGATTTCGCCTTTGTCAAAATGATGGTGTCTAGTCGGGCACCGGCGTGGGTGACGAGTTCGATGATGTCGTCGTGACACCATGGCGTACCGACATCGTTTATGCGAACGCTTAGCGTTCGCGCCTGCCAGGAAAGACCGGTCAGGGCCTTAATTGCCAGCCTTCGTGCCGACTCCTTGGCGCCCACGGCGACGGCATCCTCTAAATCCAAAAAGACTTGGTCTACGGATAGCGCAGCGGCCTTTGCCATCATTTTTTCAGAGCTGCCTGGTACCGCCAGGGTACAGCGTCTAGGGCGCGCGGGTTGAGTGGGCATCATTACGTCCCTGAACAGCTAGGGTTGAGGATAGGCATGTGATCGAATGAAGGCGCATACATGCTCGTTGAATGCGTCCGCACCTTCCATATTGACGCCGTGACCCGCATCGATTTCGACCACCCTTAAGTCGGCCACGTGAGCTTCCGCCCAACGCCGGTTGTCGGCGAAGCGTTTTTCTTTGACGCCACAGCAAAGTAGCAAAGGCCGGGGATTTCCCCCTGCTATATCACGGACGCTGGTGAAGGGATTTGTGAACTCCAAGGTATTGGCGACGCCCACGGGTTTAAGGGTGGCGCAATCTGCCAGCAAGGGTGCCTTGACGACCTCGGGCAAATTTCTGGCGCGGCGTGGATGGACAGGGATGCGGTCGATGGCCGCCAAGCCCTTGCTGCGGATATTGGCCGCGGATTTTGATGCGCTTTGCAGCCACTCTTGAATTTGCTCTGGACCCGCCAGGGCGGAATTAGAGTTGGTGAAAATATGCCCGTAGACATTCTGGGGATAGTCATGGGCGTAGCGAATACTCAGCCCGGCGCCGAGGGAATAGCCACAGACGAACCAGCGCTCTATACCCAGCTGCTGGCGAATTTGTTCGAATTGCCCTGCGTAGGCCTGGGGCGAGTAGTGGGTTTTGTCCCTGGGCGCAGGAGAGCGGCCATGCCCCCAAAGATCGACGGTAACGGGCTTACAAACCGCGCTTAGCGCCTCTAGGTTCG
>JADHNQ010000127.1 GCA_016779425.1 Pseudomonadales bacterium
GACCAAGACCAGCTCATGAGCATTGCCGAGCTAAGCAAGGCCGATGCGGTGCATCCTGGCTATGGCTTTTTGTCGGAGAACGCGGCCTTTGCCCAGCGCGTGATTGATGCCGGTATGCACTTTATTGGTCCGGCTCCAACGTGGCTAGATCGCATGGGCGATAAGGTGAACGCCCGCCGTCTGATGGCCCAGCAGGGTATGCCAACCTTTGCGGGCAGTGATCTAATCACCGATGTTGATAGCGCTCGTGAGGCAGCCGAGCACATCGGTTTTCCTCTGGTAGTGAAGCCGTCCGGTGGTGGCGGCGGCATGGGCATGCAGGTGGTCGCGCATATGGGGGACCTTGTGGCTGCCCTTGCACAGGCGCAGGCGGTTGCTGACGCGGCCTTCGCCAACGGTGGTTTGTATCTGGAACGCTGGATCGAAAAGCCCCGCCACATCGAGTATCAAATTCTTGCTGACGAACACGGCAACGCCATGCATCTGTATGAACGGGAGTGCTCGGTACAGCGTCGGCACCAAAAGCTTATTGAAGAAAGCCCGGCTCCAGGTATCGATGCCCAAGTGCTGCGCGAGCAGGCCCAGCGCGGTGCGGATATTTGCGCGCAGCTTGGCTATAACAACCTGGGCACCATGGAGACACTCTACAGCGAAGGTGTCAGCGGTTTTCTGGAAATGAATACCCGAATTCAGGTGGAGCATGGTGTTACCGAGGAAGTAACCGGTATCGACTTGGTGCAACGGCAAATTCTGCTCAGTGCGGGCGCTGATTTGCCTGCCCAACCCTCGGCGATGAAGGGTCACGCCATCGAGGTGCGCCTTTACGCAGAAGATGCACAAACTCTGATGCCTTCCACGGGAATGCTTCGCAGATTCGACGTGCCGAAGCTCTTTGGTGTGCGTGTGGAAACCGGCTATCAGCAGGGCCAAGAAGTCAGTCCCTATTACGATGCCCTTTTGGCGAAGATCATTGCCAAGGGCAGTACCCGGGAGCAGGCCATTGGTCGTGCGGTAGTCGCCCTGCAAGCGTTCACGATCGAAGGCGTTCGCACCAACGCGGCCTTGCTGCTACGAGTGCTGAGGTCGCCGGATTTTCTGCAGGGTAATATCGACACCGGCATGGTAGAGCGCATGCTGCGTCAGGGCAGTCGAATTCCCGCGCTCTGAAATAGGCCGCAGCGGTGCTATATTTTCCACCGCAAAAAATCAGACACCCAGATAGCGACTAAGAGTAGAGCGGTTATGGCGAAACAAGACGTTGAGAGCGAAGTTACCGGCAACGTATGGAAGGTGCTCAAAAGTGCTGGAGACAGCGTTGCCGAAGGGGAGGTCATCATGATCCTGGAGTCCATGAAAATGGAGATTCCGGTTGAAGCGCCGAGCGATGGCACTGTGGCCAGCATCTTGGTAGAGCCAGAGGATCAGGTGGAAGAAGATCAGGTTGTCGCAGTTATCGAAATCTAGGGTGCGCTAGGGCCTGAGATCAACAAAACAAAAAGAGTAGGGGAGTCCAATGAGTTCAGATTTAGTCACCATTGATATCAAGAATGGTATCGCCGACGTGCGCTTGAACCGCGAAGAAAAGTACAACGCGCTCAGCCAAGACATGTTCGACGCCATCATCGAGGCGGGCCATTCTCTGGCATCGGCAGATGATGTATCTGCTGTTGTGCTGTCTGGCAACGGGCGTGGTTTTTGTGCCGGTCTAGACATGGCGAGTTTTGCCTCCATGTCCGATGGCCCGCGAAAGCCTAAGTCCGATGCTGATTCACTGCTGGCCAAGGACAATCGCCCAGAGAATCGCGCCCAGCGTCCGGCCATGGTGTGGAAACAACTGCCCATGCCGGTTATCGGCTCCTTACATGGTGTGGTATTCGGTGGCGGCTGCCAGATCGCCTTGGGCACCGACATCCGAATTGCCGCACCGGATATCAAAATGTCCATCATGGAAATCAAGTGGGGCCTGGTGCCAGATATGAGCATTACCCAAACCCTGCGGGACATCATGCCCATGGATGTTGCGAAGGAACTGACCTTCACCGGCCGCATTCTCAATGGCGAGCAGGCTAAGGAAGTAGGACTGGTTACCCGGGTGGCGGATGATCCTTTTGCTGAGGCCATGGCACTTGCCGAGGAAATAGCTGGCAAGAATCCGGATGCCGTCCGCGCCGGTAAGGCGCTTTATGAGCAGGCATGGCATGCCGATGCGCGGACGGGCCTTGAACTGGAGGCTGCGCTGCAGGCCGAGCTCATCGGCACGGCTAATCAAATCGAAGCAGTGAAGGCGAATTTTGAAAAGCGTGCGCCAAGCTTTCAACCTGCATCGCGCAGCGAGCGGGTCTAGTAGGCCATGAGTTGGGACGCCGAAGTCCAGGAGCTGCAGCGCCGGCGTTACCTGGCGCAGCAGCAGGGTGGCGAAGCGGGTATTGCCAAGCAGCATGCCCGCGGCCGCATGACGATTCGCGAGCGTATCGGCGTCCTCCTAGATGAGGGGTCTTTTCGCGAGCATGGCCGCGCGACCGCAAGCCCGGTTTATGACGACAACGATGAACTGATTGAATATGTGCCGGCAAATTACATTGTCGGTTTCGGAGCTATCGAAGGACGTCGCGTTACGGTGGGCGGCGAGGACTTTACGCTAAAGGGCGGCTCACCCAATGCGGCGGGTTTACGCAAAAGTGTCTATGCCGAGCATTTGGCGGTGCAGTACCGCACGCCCCTGGTTCGCATGCTCGAAGGGGGTGGCGGCAGCGTTAAAGGCGGCGGCAAGAAAGGCGGCACCGTGGGCGAGCCGGTATTTACGGAGCCGAGATTCAAGATCATTGCCGACGCCATGGGCGTCGTACCCGTTGCCTCAGCGGCGCTTGGCGCTGTGGCGGGTTTTCCAGCCGGACGACTCGTCGCCTCACACTTTTCAGTGATGACCGAGCATACGGCTCAGGTTCTGATTGGTGGGCCTGCCCTCGTTGAGCGTGCCCTGGGCGTCAAATTGACGAAGGAAGAATTGGGCGGAGCTTCGGTACATTTGCGCAGCGGTATCGTCGATAACCTCGCCGCTGACGAGCACGATGCACTGCATCAAATTCGACGTTATCTCAGTTATCTACCCAGCAGTATTTATCAGCGCACGCCGCGCTACGCCGTAGAAGATCCGGTTGATCGCCAGGAACAGGCGCTGCTCTCCGCCGTGCCGCGAGACAGCAATACCGGCTTTGATATGCGCGCAGTGCTGCGCATGATTTTTGATGTCGACAGCTTGTTTGAGATGGGAGCACTTTATGGCCCCAGTCAAATTTGTGCGCTGGCCACGCTCAACGGTCAGCCTGTTGGCGTACTGGCCAATGACTGCTTGCACTACGCCGGAGCCATGACTGCTGAAGCGGCGCAAAAATACCGCCGTTTCGTTGAAATGTGCGACACCTTCCATCTGCCAATCGTTAACCTCATCGACCAACCGGGCTTCATGATCGGGCCAGAATCCGAGGCCGCAGGCACCATCCGCTACGGTATGGCGGCAGTGGCCGCCGCAGCCCAGTCCACGGTGCCTTGGGCAGTAATCCAAGTGCACAAGGGCTTTGGTGTGGCGACGGCAGCTCACTATGCCCCCGGCGCTTACATATTGGCGTGGCCTTCCGTAGAATCCGGCCCGCTGCCGGTAGAGGGCGGAGTCGCGGTCGCTTTCCATCGGGAAATAGCGGCGGCACCAGACCCAGAAGCCAAGCGTCGAGAATTGGAGGACCGTTTGCGCGAAGCACGCTCACCATTCCCGCGCGCGGAGTCTTTTGCCGTTCACGAACTTATCGATCCCCGCGAAACGCGACCAGTGCTATGCGAGTGGGTTGAGTGGATTCAGCCTCAGCTGGATACGCTGCTGGGGTCGACGCACTTTCCAGTACGGCCGTAAGTCGCAGGTTGAACGAAGCGCGTACTCGCACTATCAGATCTTTCTAACAACACAGTTTATTGGAGAACAACATGTCAATTTCATTTAACGACCAAGTCGCCATTGTTACCGGCGCGGGAGGCGGCCTGGGTCGCTGTCACGCCCTTGAGCTGGCGCGTCGGGGTGCCAAAGTCGTTGTGAATGATTTGGGCGGCACCATGGACGGCAGCGGTGGCTCGTCCGAAGCTGCAGAGTCCGTGGTCGCGGAAATCAGGGCCATTGGCGGTGAAGCCATCGCCAACGGCGGCTCAGTCTCTGACCGAGCTGGCGCGCAAAGCATGGTTGATGATGCGATGAACGCTTGGGGTCGAGTGGATGTGCTGATCAACAATGCGGGCATTCTGCGCGACAAGTCGTTTTCAAAAATGACGCTGGATGATTTTGAGATGGTGGTGAACGTTCACCTGCTGGGCGCTGCTTACTGCTCTCACGCAGTATGGCCGATCATGCGCGAACAAAACTACGGTCGTATTTTGATGACCACGTCGCCAAGCGGTTTGTACGGTAACTTCGGTCAAACTAACTACGGCGCCGCTAAAATGGGTCAAGTGGGTCTGATGAACAGCATGAAAATTGAAGGTGCTAAGAACAATATCCACACCAACAGTATTGCACCGGTTGCCGCGACTCGTATGACTGAAAACTTAATGCCGGAAGAGGTACTCGAGAAGCTAGGGCCAGAGCTGGTTACCCCGGCAGCCATCTTTTTAGTCAGCGAAGACGCGCCAAACGGCGTCATATTGCAGGCACAAGGCGGTCAATATTCTTTGGCAGCAGTGGTCGAAAACAGCGGCGTTAATCTTGGCGTAGAGGCCACCGCCGATGATGTTGCCGCAAGCTATGAGGCCATCGTCGACATGGCCGAAGTGAAAACCCGCGGCATGTTGCAATTGAGCTAAGGTAGTTAGGATGCGGGGTCGGCGAAAGACGATCCCGCTTTATTCGTTAATCCGGCGGTAACAGCATGGCAGCGTTAATCCTTACTCTGATCCTCTCCTTCGTCATCGCGGGATTGCTGTGGTTCACCCTGGGCAGTCGCATAGCATTAGCCGAGGACAGCAGTGAAAACGATTTGGCGAATTTGGTGCTCTATGCGCTCGGTGCCTTACCCGTAAGTTTCGTGATCGTTTTTTTTGGCATTGGCGGTTAACGCCTGCCCTGTTTCATGCATCTGCTCATCGATATTGACCGTGTAAAAGGGTTCCTACATCCGGACGAGGGGGCTGCATTGTATGAGTACGCTCGGCAGTCAGCAGGCCTCGGTCCTTGCCTAGAACTTGGTAGTTATTGCGGCAAATCTACGGTGTATCTGGGTGCGGCAGCGCGCGATGCGCAGGGGCAGCTGTATGCGGTAGATCACCATCGGGGCTCTGAAGAGCACCAGCAGGGCGAGGAATATCACGATCCGGATCTCTTCGATAAAGCCCTGCAGCGTATGGACTCGCTACCCGCGCTTCGGCACACCCTGGCGCTAGCCGAGCTGGAATCCTGGGTAATACCCATTGTCGCATCAAGTGCGCAGGCCGGCAGGTATTGGTCTATTCCTCTTGGCATGGTCTTTATAGACGGTGGTCACAGCTTGGAAGCTGCGCTTACCGACTATCGAGTTTGGAGCAAACATATCTGCGCCGGCGGCATCTTGGCCATACATGATATTTTCCCAAACCCTGAAGACGGCGGTCAGGCACCGTTTGATATCTATCAGCTTGCCCTGGCATCAGGCCTGTTTGAAGAAGTCGAAATGCGGCGAACCCTGGTGGTGCTTCGCAGAGTTTGAATACTGTTAGGGTTCGACGGTGGTGAACAAGGTGCAGGCCGCGGAGTACTCGAACAGCGCGTCTGCGGCCAGCAGCACGGCGCCAGCTGTCCAAGTGGGTTTTTCGTCCGGCCAATAGACATCGTCGGGAAAGACATAGCCTGTCCACCAGCCACCGTCGTCGAGCTGAAAGCGCTGAATGGCCTCATATAGCGCTATCGCCTGTTCGCGTTCGTCCGCAACTACGCAGGACATAATCAGCTCGCAGGTTTCCGCGACGGTGACCCAAGGTTGTTCCTTGACGCACCGGCACCCCAGATTTGGCTCGACAAAGGTCTCCCATTTCTCGCGCAGTCTGCGCCTTGCCCGGTCGCCTGTTATCACGCCGGTGAGTACCGGATAAAACCAATCCATCGAATATCTAGCTTTGGATTCCCAGGTGCGATCAAATCGCTCGGGTTTATGGCGCAATGCTTCGCCAAGCTGAGAGCGGGCCTGCCACCAAGTTGCGCAGGGCTCACCCAAAATATCGGCGATATGACAGGCACAGGCCAGGGATTTGTAGATGGCACTGCAGCCAGTGACGAGGGCGTCCTTGGATACGCCGCTTTTGCTGTCGACGGCCCAATAGATTTCTCCGCTCGGCGCCTGCTGATCGAGCACGAACCCAATGGCACTTTGCAGCATCGGCCAATGCCGCGCTAGGGTTTCACGGTCTTGGGTGGCTAAGTAATAGTGCCAGATCCCGGTGGCGACATAGGCAACAAAGTTGGTCTCGGCCCGGGTGTCGTCGGCGACGGTTTCATTCTGATAGGCCGCATACCAGGCACCGTCGCTGCGCTGCATACGCGATAGCCATTCAAAACCCTCAAGCGAGGCATCAAAGCGCCCTGCA
>JADHNQ010000128.1 GCA_016779425.1 Pseudomonadales bacterium
ATCCCTGGGCAGCGTCGCTACTCAACTGGGCCATTGGTGTGGCCCTCGACTGGACCCAGGAGAACACCAGCGATCCGGAGCGCGGTGCGCCTCCCAAGGGAGGCGACGGCTTGAACGTTGCGGGCGCTGGCGGTGTGGGCGGATACAACGCTTTTTACATCGATATGGGTTCGGAGATGACGCAAGCCGAGGGCGTCGTGCGCACATCGATTGTCTATGAGCCGTCTAATGGTCGCCGGCCCGCCACCTTACCAGGCGTGAGCGGTAGAATGGGCGACATCTATCAGAGTTTTATTCACGAAAATACCGGTACCGCGACCTGGCTAGAGCAGCCCGGTCCGGGGCCATTCGACGGTCCGGAAAGTTTGGCGCCATCTGAGCGCTGCCTGATCAGTTTTGCCGCGACGGTGCCTACCATTCCTAGCCTTTACAACAACTACAAACGCATTGTCCAAACCGATACCCATGTGATGATTTTGCAGGAGATGGTGCATGACGCGCGCATCATTCGGATCGACTCCGAGCACGGGCCGCAGAGCAATCGAACTTGGTTGGGGGATTCCATCGCTTATTGGGATGGCGATGTCCTTGTGGTTGAGACAAAGAATTTTAGAAAAGTGAATGGACTGGCAGGTGCGGATGAAAATCTGCACGTCACCGAGCGCTTTAGTCGCCGCGATGACGGTAACCTCCTATACGATTTCACCGTCAATGACCCGACGGTTTGGGAGGCGGAGTGGAGCGGTAAATACGAGTGGCAAAGCAAGCCACACAGTAAGGTTTACGAATACGCCTGCCATGAGGGCAATTACGCTATGGGAAATATTTTGCGCGGGGCCCGACTGCTCGAGAGCGAGTGGCAGGCCAACGCGGACACTAACGATGCGAGCAGCGACGGCGCTGACTAGGCAGTCGGCTTTCACGCGATGCAGCACCAGTTCCTGATGAGCGCGAGCTAGCTTGAAGCGCGCGAAGCAAACCCGCACGTTGCTGTGGAGCGGTCTGTTCCTGCTAGCCGGGTGCGGTGAGACAGTGCCAGCGTCCGATGTGCCCCTAAATGCCCCACAAACAGCATTGGCTCAGACGAATTCCTCCATGGATCGCAGCGGGAACACACACTTCGTTACCAAGCTTGGCTTGATACAGGGGCATCTTTGGGTAGCTTCACAGCTGGTGGAGGCCGATCTGTTCGAGCTGGGCGCAAAGCACGCTAAACATCCCGCGCAAGAGGTCTACCAAGAACTTTTGCCTTTTTTCGACGCCGTGAGTTCGCCAGGCTTTGCGGAAGAACTCGAGGCGATGTCTGGCCAGTTCACCTCATCCTCAAAGACAGACTTTCGCCAGTCCTATCAGCAGGTCATGAATGCGGTTGATGACATTGTTGCCAGGGTTGAGCTAACGGATTCCGATCGGCTAAGGGTTGCTAACTCCCTGATCGAGCAGGCACTGATCGAATACCGGGCCGGTGTCAGTGACGGCGAGATTGCAGATCTGCAGGAATATCAGGACGCCCGAGGGTTTATTGAGATTGCGGCAAGGTTTATCTCAAAGATCCAAAACGATCCACAACGCTCAGCCCTGTTAGCAAACATTCAGACGGCGAAAAAACTCTGGCCCGATCTTGATCCTAAGGAGACGATTAGCGGCGAAGAGAGTGCCCTAGAGGCGGTGCTGGCAGACTTGCAAGCGATCGAAGGCGCGGCACCATAGGTGGTTTTTCGCGCTGACCATATGAATCCAATGCTCCTCCACCCAGTGGCAGGTGAAAATCATGATCCTACGACGCAATAAAAACAGGAGGCCCTAGCAATGTTAACCCTTCACTTCGCCCCTAACTCCCGAGCCGGCAGAATAGTCTGGCTTTTGGAAGAACTGGAACTTCCTTATGAGATCAACAAGATGGCTTTTCATCCTCAGGATTTAAAGTCTGATGCCCATCGGGCTCGTCATCCCCTTGGACGGGTGCCGGTTCTTGACGACGGCGATGTTCGAATTTTTGAATCAGGGGCGATCGTTGAATACGTCATTGCACGTCACAAGAATGGCGGACTGCGACCGTCAGATGATGCGCCGGAGTTTCCAGAATTCTTGCAGTGGTTCCACTACTGCGAGGGCATGGTTATGCCGCCGGTAAATACCATCGTTGTGCAAACTCTGTTGCTGCCTAAGGAACGACAGGATGCGACAGCCTTGGGTCAGGCTCAGCGTTTGCTAAGCAAGGCGCTGGGACCCGTGAACGAGGCGTTAGAGGGCCGGGAGTATTTGATTGGTGATTTTTCCGCCGCAGACATAATGCTCGGACACGCGTGTTTTATGAGCAATCGCCTTGGCTGTGTGGGCGAAGATATGCCGCATCTTAAGGCCTACGTTGAGCGGGTCGCCAACCGACCGCATTTCAAGACTGCAATCGACATGCAGTAGGGCCCAGATCCAATCTGGGTAGTGATCCGGTGCGCGGCGGTTATAGCCTCGCGAGAAAGGATGGAGAGCTCGGCGCTGGGTAGGCCGAGCTAATCCCCCGCAACGACATAGTCGGCAAGAGCGCCGATAAAAGACAAAGCCCGATTCTCGAGATCTGTATTCCATGCCTCGGGCCAGGCGCTTTGTAAGACGATGACCAAATCACGATTTGCGTCGACAAAAATATACTGACCAAAAACACCCTGGGCTGAGTAAATGCCCGTATCCGTGAGCCACCAGAAATAACCGTAACCGTCGTAGCCTGGGGATGGTGTTGTCGACTGTTGCATCCAGGTCGGTGCGAGCGGACTGCTTGGGCTGCTTGCCTGAAAATTCTGCAGGGCAAAGAGCCCAATACGACCATAGTCGCGTAGGTTGGCGCTGATGCAGCAGCCGGCGAATTCCTTGCCGTTGGGTGCGCCAAGCAGCCAGTTGGCAGTATTCGATATCCCGCCGGGCAAGAAGACCTTCTCCGATGCGTAGTCGCTCAGATTTTTGCCCACTGCCTTGCGCAGAATCGCCCCAGCGATGTTGGTTTCCCCTGTGTTGTAGTTAAACACGGTGCCGGGCTTGGCGACCCGAGGCAGGTTGCGCATGTACTCAAATCCAGCCATTTCCTCGGCTGGCAGGTTAACGATGTTGGAGGCGGGGTCTGCATAGTCCTCGTTCCACGCCACGCCTGAAGCCATTTGCAGGATGTGCTTGATGGAGACATCGGCATAGGGGCTGTTCGCGAATACGGGCAAGTAATCGCTGACCGGATCTTCGATAGAGGCGATGTAGCCATCCTTGACTGCCGCGCCAAAAAGCATGCTGACAACTGACTTGGTTACTGAAAAGGATACCCAAGGAGCCTTGGCATGATGTTCTAGGCCGTAGCGCTCAACTTTGATTTCGCCATTTTGAATGACTAGCAAGCCCGCGGTCCGCTCGCTTTGCATATGGGATTCTACGGTATGCGTTTGTTCTGCGTAGCTGTAGCTAAATGCGTCGAGATTGCTCAATCTGATTGGCAGCTGTAGTGGAACCTCTTGTCCCTTAATGCTCCTCGTTGGATAGAGCTCTGCAAGACGCGGGAAACCGTAAACCTGCTGGTCAGGACCCCAGAACAAAATGCCGTTCTCGCCGGTTAGGTCAGGGCCGTTAGACTCGGGCGATTCTGCCTGACTTTGGATTGCCACAAACGTCAGCAAAAGAGCGCCGGCAACGCACAATTTATTGACCAAACTCTTTTTCATTTGGATCTCCCCAATTCAGACATAATCTCGGTGATTAACGAGGCGGGCGCTGAGCAAGCCAATTTTTTTGCTGAGCCATCACACGCTTACTCGCAGACATCGTACTCATCTCAGGTTTAGGTGTGCCGAACTGCCCAAGAAGCTCTAGTTGCGCGTAGTACCAATACTGAACGCCAAAGGTTGAAAGGGTGCGAAACGTTTTAAAACGGCTTAGAAAGCTCAGCCAGGTTGGAAAAAAGGTCAGTTCGGACTCGTAACGAGGCAACTCCGCGAGGCCTGAAAATAGGCGGCTTGGCGCGTCGGTCATAACGCACATGGGGCGGCCTAGGCCGATGATGTCCGCACCGTTCGCCAGCGCTGCCTCCATCGCCTGTTTTTGACGAAAACCACCGGTGACCATGAGCGGTATCGAAACCTCCTGCTGCATTGCAAGGGCGAAATCAAGGAAGTAGGCCTCCCGTGCCACGGTGCTGGCTTTGACGTCTTGCTCGGCGACCTCTTCGATACCTTCCACACCCAACAGGCGTGGTTGCTCATAGGTGCCACCTGATATTTCGATAACATCTACGCTGGCGTCTTCAAGCCACTTCGCCACCCGCATGCTGTCGGCGAAATCGAATCCGCCTTTCTGAAAGTCAGCACTGTTGAGTTTAACTGCGATCGGAAAGCTCGAGCCTACCGCTTGCCGGATCGAGGAGACGATATCCAGCAGTATGCGCGCGCGATTTTCGAGGGTGCCACCATAATCATCTGTGCGGAGATTTGTGCGTGGACTGAGAAATTGCGAAATCAGATAGCCGTGGGCAGCATGCACCTGTACGCCGGTAAAGCCTGCTTCCTGGCAGGCTTTCGCGCAGGTGCCAAAACGGCCGGTTATGTCGATTATTTCCGCCTCGGTCATGGCGACGGGCTGGCCGAATTGTCCGCCAGGTAATCCGACGGTAACCGCGGACGGTGCCTTGGGCTGTTTGTTGACGTTGGTTTGGGTTTGCCGGCCTGCATGGCTGATCTGTGCCCAAAAGTGGTTGCCGTTGCGCGTACCCGCTGAGGCCCAATTCGTTAGGGCTGCCTGCATTTCGTTATTCGGTAAACGATCAACGATGACGTTACCCGGTCTCTCCAGGTGATCGGCATCGACCTGTATATTTCCTGATAGTAAAACGCCCGCTCCGCCGTCACTCCATAGCTCATACAAACGGTTTAGTTCAGCAGAGGGCAAGCCTTCGGGAGTTGCAAGGCCCTCGGTCATGGCGGCCTTGCAAATTCGGTTCGGTATAACCGCGCCGCATGGCAGCGTTAGGGGCTGCTCGAGCAAGTTGCGCGAATCGACGGAGCTCATAAACGGCGCGAGGTGTGGAAGTGGAGGCGTGTCGTGAGCATAGGCGTAGGCAAGTCAGTGAATGCCAGTAATATGCCTGAAAGCGGCAAATGGAGCCAGAGCGTTGGGCGAGACAGCGCGGCGGCATAAGCCGCCGGTCAGGTATCGTGGGGACGTTCGAGCATCGGGCCGAGCCTATGAGCGACCCACCGAAAGGTCTCGGTCAAGATCAGTCTTGGCCCATCGACCAAGTTTTGCTGGCCTGTCTTGCGCGTTCGAATTCCGACAGTTCTTCGTCAATCTTGCGAAGGGGCAGACTCTTTTTGATTTCTGGAATTTCGATCCTTGGCTGTTGCGGAGCGATCTTGTTAGCAGCTGACTGTTGCATGATTTGTCCTGAATTTGACTGCGTTGGCATTGCGTTGGGGTGCATTACAGCCAACGCCATGCCCCAGGTATATGGAATAATTAAAAACAAACATATTCCAAAATAGAAAGATTGAAAATCAGTCTAGGATTGCAATAAGCGTCTCAGTTTTGGTCGCGTTTTACGGCTTACTTGCCTTAGACAGTTGTTCCCGCAATGATGCGACAACGGTGTTTTAAGGCCCGCTCGCATGTTCAGTAAAAACGGGTTTCGCCTGGATCGGAAAAAAGTTTGCCCGGGTTTCTTCGTTGGAATCCTAATGCTTATGTCGGCCTGCGCCCCCGACAGCGAAGATAAAACAACGAAAGAGGGCTTGCACCCTAGGGGCTCAAAACCCGACGCGGACATGGTTTTGCGCGGGGGAACCGTGGCGAGTATGGATCCCTATGTTGTGGGGGCTACGGCAATCGCAGTAACTGAGCATCTGATCAGTGCGGTCGGCGATGATGAACAAATCGCCGCCTGGATTGGCCCAGAGACTCGGGTCGTCGAGCTAGACGGTCGCATGGTGATCCCCGGATTGATCGAGGGGCACGGTCACTTCATGAGTTTTGGTCGGTCTCAGCAAATTATCGACCTAAGTGATATTCGCTCCTGGGATCAGGCGATAAGCCGCGTCGCTAGTGCGGTTGATCGTGCACAGCCAGGACAATGGATATTTGGTCGCGGCTGGCACCAAGAGAAATGGGATCGCGCTCCCGAGGCAGCAGTTGATGGAGTGCCGATCAATCGAACCCTAAGTCAGGTCTCGCCGAATAATCCAGTACTGCTGGGGCATGCCAGCGGTCATGCGGCCTTCGCCAATGATGCCGCATTGGCTGCTGCTGGCATTTTCGATCAAACCCCGGACCCTGATGGCGGCACCATTGTGCGCGACGCAGACGGTCGGGCTACAGGATTATTGCGAGAGACCGCTCAACGCCTAGTTGCCAAGGTTGGTGAAGCCTATCAGGCGCAGCGTCCCGAATCGCAAAAGCGTGCGGAACTAAGAGAGAGGGTACTTCTAGCAGGTGAACAAGCACTCGCCCACGGCGTTACCTCCTTTCATGATGCCGGCGCCGACTTTGCCACCATCGATTTTTACAAAGAAATGGAAGCCGCTGAAGAACT
>JADHNQ010000129.1 GCA_016779425.1 Pseudomonadales bacterium
ATTGGCCTGCCCATTGGCAGTAAAACCCCCCCGGAGATCGCGATAGCCATACTGGCAGAAATCACGGCGGTGCGAAAA
Source organism: Pseudomonadales bacterium (assembly GCA_016779425.1). GTDB lineage: Bacteria > Pseudomonadota > Gammaproteobacteria > Pseudomonadales > Azotimanducaceae > UBA4421. The sequence continues at coordinate 79 of JADHNQ010000129.1, forward strand.
ACTCGGGCCGTGGCCGCCCGAGAGCGCATCGCTGCCCTTGCCTGAGCCGTGATCCGCGACCGTTGACTGCGTCTAAACCAAGGATTGGTGCCATTCTTCTAGGCGCTGGGTTTGCGCGCCGCTTTGGCAGCGACAAACGTATGGCCCGCCTTGGAGACTCAACCGTTGCCGAGACTACCCTGGGTCGATACGCCGAGGTGTTCGATGAACTGCGGCTTGTGGTGCGGGCCGAGGATGAGGCCCTGGCGGAACTCGCTGCGCCGCACGCAACCATCATCAAAACCGAGCAGGCCCACCTGGGTATGGGACACTCGTTAGCAGCGGGCTTTGAAAAACTCCCTTGGCAGTGGGCATTTGTTGGTTTACTGGACATGCCATTCGTTAAAGTCGCGACTCTGAAGCGGCTAAAGCAGCAGGCTGCGTTAACGCAATACCCGATCATTCGTCCTCAACTGCAGGCCTCTGAAGACGTTGCCGTTGCGACGTCGACGCCTCACGGGCACCCTATCGGGTTTCATTCAGTGCTTTTTAACGCCGTCGCCGAGACAAAGGGGGACGCTGGTGCACGGGATTTGCTGAAGTCTCATCGCGACCGAATCGAGAACGTGCAGGTTTCCGACGCTGGTGTGATCAAAGACATTGATCATCCCTCAGACCTTACTCGTATTTAACGAGTACGCGCAAAGACTGGTTAGCGTAGCTTCTGTCCACCCAGGCGGCTGGCCCAGTCCAATTTGGAGCGACAGGCCTCGTAAAAGCTGTGCCCCGATGGAGAAAGTAATTTCAACGGATGGCTGTGCTTTTGAATTTGGATCTCGTCACCGGCCTCAAAGCGAATTTGAACCTGAGAATCGCAGCTGATTTGCGGTGCCGAGCTTGAATCATTGAGCAGACGCAGACGCAACACCTGATTGCCAGGCACCACTAAGGGCCGGGATGTCAGCGTGTGGGGGAACATGGGCACCACGACGATGGCATCGAGACCGGGGTGCATGATGGGGCCGCCGGCAGACAGAGCATAGGCTGTAGAGCCTGTCGGACTGGCCACGATTAAGCCATCGGAGCGCTGATCGTAGACGTATTCGTCATCGAGCCAGAGGGCAAACTCCATCATGCCCATCACCCCTCCCGGTGAGACCACAACATCATTAAGCGCGCTTTGCTGGGCAATTACCTGGCCTTCTCGCAGAATCGAGGCTTGCAGCAAAAAATGTTCTTCGATGGTAAATCGACCCTCGAGGATCTCTGAGAACTTGGCGTCGATTTGCTCCGGAGAAATGGCCGCCAAAAATCCAAGACCACCGCGATTGACACCGACCACTGGTACACCGCAGACGGCCATTTCGCGTCCAAATCCAAGTAACGAGCCATCACCTCCGACAACGACAACAAGATCGGCTCTGTCTCCCATTTCCTGATCGGCGACAGCCTCCCGCTCGATGCCGGATGGATCATGTTGCTCTATTGCTGCGAGGGTTTGGGCACCGAATAAGACATCGACTCCATAACGCCGCAGCAACGCTTCCACCGCATTGATGCTCGCGATAATCGCATCGGAATATCGGCGCGCAACGATCGCTACCGTGTCAAATGACTGTTTCACTCGTCTGATCTCATGCTGCTTTGCCAAGCGGGAACCGCACCCTTGATTGCGCGCACCCTACACAGTCCACCCATTGGCGACAATCCTAAGATTTTGTAGGATATCGCGCTGACAGGGCCACGGGGTTCGCTTGGAGGACCGCACACTGCTAGTCTGCCCACTCGGTCGTGTATTTTTCATTTAAAGGCCGCTATTTGGGGGGTACTCATGTCGTTAAAAGCCACTTCCAGCGCGCTGCAAAACCGATTCTTGGAGGTCACCCAAGATCAGCAGTCATGGTCGCTTACTGATGTGAATAGTTTGGATGATCTTTGGCCGGTCATGAGGGAAGAAGCAAAGCGCAAGGCTGCAGAAGAACCTATTTTGGGTAGCTACTTTCACGCGACAATTTTGAATCACAAATCCTTTGGTGACGCCCTCAGCTTTCGCCTGGCGAGCAAGCTGGACAACCCGATGCTGCCGACCATGCTGATCCGCGATGTGATCGCGGAAGCGGCAGACGCTGACATCGACATCCTCAGCGCGGCAGAGATCGATATCATCGCCAACTTCACCCGGGACCCGGCCTGCAGAGATCTTTCCAGTGCGTTTCTGCTGTTCAAGGGTTATCACGCGTTGCAGGCACACCGCATTGCGAACTGGCTATGGAATCAAGAGCGACATACTTTGGCGCAGTTTTTTCAAAATCAGATCAGTGTGACCCTGGGGGTCGATATTCACCCGGCAGCGCGTATTGGTAGCGGCATCATGTTTGATCATGCGACGGGTATCGTCATAGGCGAAACCGCCGTGATTGAGGACGATGTGTCGGTTTTGCACTCCGTTACCCTGGGCGGTACCGGCAAAAGCGGTGGTGACCGTCACCCGAAAATCCGCAAGGGTGTCTTACTATCCGCGGGCTGCAAAATCATCGGCAACATCGAGATCGGTGAGAACGCAAAAGTCGGTGCGGGCAGCGTCGTCCTTGATCATGTACCAGCGAATGTGACCGTGGCAGGTGTGCCGGCCAAGATTGTCGGCAAGGTTGATGGCGAAACCACTCCTGCCTTTACGATGGACTAGCTACCCTCCCCATGCGCCCTCTTTGGGCTGAGACGGAGTTCGTCCTTTTTTGTCATCGAGGTGCGGTGAAGATAGGCATGCCTAGTTCGAAAACTTCTCCTTTGCGCGCGCGATGATAGCGCGCATGGTCTCAACACTCTGAGCGCCGGGTAGGAGATAGCCCCCGCCCATGACATACCCAGGCACCCCTGAGACACCAAGTTCCATGGCGCGTTCGAGCTGAAGGTCGATCTCCGCATTCAATTGCTCACCAAGCTGCTCTGTCCCGCAAAGCACTGCTTCTGTCTGGCTCTCCTGTAAGCCGCAGGATGCTGCAATCACGGCTAGAGTGGCTACATCTCCAACATCCTGACCCTTGCAAAAGTACGCATTGAATAAGGACTCCACCAGAGTGTGCTGGGCCTGCCAGCCATGCTGATGGCCTACCCACTCAACCAGGCGGTGGGCTGCTCGGGTATTGGGCGTGCGATCAATCAGGTCATAGCGCAACTCGATGTCCTGGGTTGCAGCTTCTGCTAACAACATCGCTGGTACTCGTCCCTTGTCGCCCCGAGGGCCATATCGGCGGCGCAGCATTTCCCCACGGTCTACCCCCTCGACGGGCAGGTTTGGATACAGCATGTAGGGTCGCCAACGCAGCCTAATGTCGGGATCGATTGCACCGCGATCATTTTTAAGGGCCGTGTCGAGCCTGCGCTTACCGATAAAACACCAGGGACAAATGGCGTCCGAAAAGATTTCTATTTCTAGCATGGCTGTATTCAGTTCTTCCTAATGCGTGCCCGTTTTTGCGGTGGAAAGTTGCTAGCGGGTTTGCCAACATCACCTAGCAATACTCTAACAACCATGGCAGCCAGATTCAGTGTCGTCGCTCGCAAGATTTTTGCTCATCGTTATTGGTGGCATCTGCATAATCCTTGGATTTATTGGGCTGGCTGTACCGCTCATGCCCGGCTTCATCTTTTTTGGCCTCGCGATTATTTGTTTGTCTTCCGGGTCTTCCAGGCTGCATAAAAAAATGTTGGCCTATCCAGGTGTTGGCGCCTTTTTGAAAGACTTGGAGTCCTCGCGCGATCTTGGCATCAAGGCGCGGATCGTCGCAGGCCTAAGGTCTGCTGCTCAATTGCTTGGAGGCTCGCAGCGTGAGCGATGATACCCTGCCAAGGGTTGCCGTCATGGGCGCAGTCGCCTACGACGTGATCGGTAAAACCGACAAAATTTTTGAGGGTAATGGACCGGGACTCAACTGCAAAGTCACCGCCCAGCAAGAATTCTTCGGTGGCTGTGCTGGCAACATCGCCTACGGACTGAAGCTGCTTAAAACGCCCTGCCTACTGCTGTCGTTGGCGGGCACTGAGGACTTTAGACGCTACGCCCAGCACTTGAATCATGGCCTCTCGGGCGTGCTCTCGGTGAAAGGCATGCACTGTGCCAAGGCCAATATCATTACCGACCCGAACGGCACGCAATTCACCGCCTTTTCGCCCGGTCCAGAGGTCGATAAGGCCACTTGGGCGACACATCTGCAGAATCAGCCTTTTGGCTCCATGGATATTTTTGTTTGTGCGCCCTTCCCGATACCTTTGATGCAAAGTGCGCTGGAGATTACCAAAGCGTCTAACCCCAACATTTTTAACCTGTGGGTACCCGGGCAGTACGCGGACAGCATGCAGGCGGATGAATTGCGCATCGCGGTAAAGGCTTGCGATCTTTTAGTGGGCAATGCTCACGAAATTGACCACATCAAACGAACCGCACCCGGTTGCTTAACCGGCAAAAGCGTCATTGAGACCGACGGCGCAAGGCCCGTTCGAGCGCTTCTATCCGACGGCAATCAGCGCACACTGCCAACACCAGCGGTTTCACCCGTGGTTGACCCGACGGGCTGTGGCGATGCGTTCGTAGCCGGCCTGATCCCCACGCTGATGCAGACATTCGACAGCCTCGATTCGGTGCCTTGGGAGCAAAAGATCAATGCCATCGTGCGGGCTGGTATCCAACAGGCCGGGCTGTGTTTAACCCAGCGCGGCTCTCAGACCTACCTACGCCGCTGATCTGGGCCTATGTTCGTCCCAACCCGAATCTTCTCACCGATTGAGCAAAATCATGAGCATTGAAGCACACCAGGACTGGCTGAATAAGCAGAGCAGAGTGTCGTTGATGCATGGTCCAACGCCTCTGGAGCCATTGGATCGGCTGAGCGAAGAGCTTGGAGGGCCGCGCATTTGGCTGAAGCGAGATGATTGCACGGGCCTTGCGACCGGGGGCAACAAAACCCGCAAACTCGAGTTTTTGATGGCCCAGGCCATCGAACAAGGTGCCGACACTGTCGTCACCTATGGCGCCGTGCAGTCCAACCACGCCCGGCAAACCGCAGCCGCCTGCGCCAAGCTTGGACTGGCCTGTCACCTGCTGTTGAGTGAGCGCGTAGATTGGCCTCATGAGAACTATACACGGCAGGGCAATGTGCTTCTGGACAAGCTCTTCGGAGGACAGCTGCACATCTGCTCGCTCAATGACGTCGCTGCGACGCGCGAAACCTTGCTGCAACAGTTCGCTGATGCAGATCGCAGCGTCTTTGAAATACCCGCTGGTGGCTCGAGCCCGCGGGGCGCCTTGGGTTATAGCCGCTGTCTGCAGGAACTTGCGACGCAATGCGAAACCCAGAACATTGCTCCTGACATGATTGTTCATGCCTCAGCGAGCGCCGGCACCCAGGCAGGTCTTGTCTTTGGCAGAAGCCTATTGGACATCGACAGCCATATTTTGGGCATCAATGTCTTTCATCCCGATCCTCAGACCCTGAAAGATCGCGTCGCCTTTATCGTCAACGGCATGTTCGACACATGGTCAGAAATTCGTGCCCTACGGCCGCTACAAATTGACGTCAATCATGCCTACTTTGGCGACGCCTACGGCATCCCAACCAAGGCCTGTATCGATGCCATAAATATCGCAGCCCAGTTTGAGGGTGTCTTGTTCGACCCCGTTTACTCCGGTAAAGCCCTGGCTGCTCTAATTGATCAAATCAACCTCGGCAACTTAAGCCACTTGAGCGATGTGGTGCTGCTTCATACCGGCGGCAGCGCGAGCCTGGGAGCCTACGCTGACGCATTTGACGATTAGCGATGCAGGATCTAGCCGACGAACATACCACCGTTGGGAAATAGCGTCTGTCCGTTGAAATAGCTGGACTCGTCACTGGCCAGAAACAGTGCCGTGCTCGCAATTTCACTCGCCTGCCCCATGCGCTGCATGGGGGTCATCTGCATGACGGTTTCCATCCATTCCGGTGACTGGCGAATGTTCGCGGTCATTGGGGTCTCAATGAATCCCGGTCCAATGGCATTCACGCGAATATCAAGAGTACTGTACTCCGTGGCAACGGTCTTAGTCAGCATGATGACTGCCGCTTTGGAAACACAGTAGTCCGAGGCCCCGGGTAAGGGCCGTCGTCCTGCGATGGAGGCAATATTGACGATACTGCCCTTGGTTTGCTTGGCTAACATATGTTGAATGGCGATCTGATTAGTCAGCATGACTCCGGTAACGTTGACCGCCATAACCCGTTCCCAATCGTCTAAGGCTCGATTGTGAAACATCCGTTCTTCTGGATCGGCCTCCACCTCGCTGACCTCACCACTGATGTAGCCCGACGAAGAAACCCCCGCAGCGGCGAGCACGGTATCCACTCGCCCGTACCGCGAGACGACGTCGTCAAATAGTGCCTGCTGACTCTCCTTGGAAGTGACGTCGACCTGTATGAATTCGATTGCCGCACCACCCGCTGACATTTCCG
>JADHNQ010000005.1 GCA_016779425.1 Pseudomonadales bacterium
GTAATCATAGAGAAGCTTATGTTTGGGCACCGAGTTGAGCCATTCCTCGCCCCTCAAAATATGCGTGATGCCCATGAGGTGATCGTCTACGACTACTGCCAAATGGTAGGTCGGCATCCCGTCTGCCTTTACTAACACCTGCATGTCGATCTGTGCAAACGGAATTGTGATCTCACCGCGCAGTCGATCGGTATAAGTGCAGGCACCCTCCTCGGGCACACGCATGCGTATTACATGCTCCTCGCCCCTAGTGATTCGCCCTGCCACCTCATCCGCGCCGAGGGAGCTGCACAGCCCATCGTAGCGCGTGGTTTGTTTGTTGGCCTGCTGCTCGGCTCGAACAGCGTCGAGACGTTCCTTGGAACAAAAGCAGTGAAAGGCGTGGCCCTTTTGAAGCAGCACTTCAATATGGTGATGATAAATTGATTTTCGCTCGCTCTGACGATACGGACCGCACTCACCGCCGGCCTCGGGACCTTCATCCCAATCAAGCCCCAGCCATCGCAGCGAGTCATAAATGGCTTGCTCGGACGCCGGCGTGCTTCGGGCTTGATCAGTATCTTCGATGCGCAGTACGAATTGTCCCCCGTGACTGCGAGCGAACACCCAATTGAACAGTGCCATATAAGCCGTGCCTACATGAGGGTCTCCGGTGGGTGAAGGCGCGATTCGTGTGCGTACAGGGGCGTTCGTCAACGCCTAAAACCCCATCTTTATGACATCTTCAGGGATAAGCGGATAGCGTATGCCCGCCAATTTTTGCGCCACCCGGACTACTTGGCAGGCGTAACCGAACTCGTTGTCATACCAGACATAGAGCACTACGCGGTTGTCCTTAGTGATGATCGCTTCGCCGTCAACAATACAGGCGTGGCGATTGCCGACCAGATCCGATGACACAAGCTCCGGCGACGAGGTGAAATCTATCTGGCGCTGCAGGCTACTGTGCAGGGCTGCATTACGCAGAAACTCTCGCACCTCATCCTCATTGACAGTTTTTTCAAGGGTCAAGTTGAGGATCGCTAGGGATACATTTGGCGTGGGCACGCGTATTGCGTTGCCTGTCAGCTTGCCTTCAAGTTCAGGCAGCAACTTGACCACTGCAGAAGAAGCGCCGGTCTCGGTAATGACCATGTTCAACGGCGCACCGCGACCACGACGATTTTTCTTGTGGTAGTTATCGATCAGATTTTGATCGTTGGTGTAGGCATGCACCGTTTCCATGTGTCCACACTCGATGCCATAGTGATCGTTCATCGCCTTCAAGACTGGAACAATGGCATTAGTGGTACAGCTACCCGCTGCCAAGACACGATCGGACTCTTTCATGTCCGCAGTATTGATGCCCGAAACAATGTTCTTCACCTCTCCCTTGCCAGGAGCGGTCAGGACCACTTTGCCAGCCCCCTTAGATTTGAGGTGCTCTGACAACCCTGCCATGTCGCGCCAAGCGCCGGTATTGTCAATGATCAGGGCATTAGTGATGCCATAGGACTCATAATCGACTTGATCCGGGCTGGGTGCATAGATCATTCGGATCACATTGCCGTTAGCAATAATGCACTCGTTCTCTTCATCGACCCGTATCGTGCCCTGGAAGCTGCCGTGAATCGAATCCCTACGAAGCAAACTGGCTCTTTTGACAAGATCATCTGCACTGGCCTTGCGCACGACGATGGCCCGCAAACGCAGCTGGCTGCCGCTACCGGTCTTCTCGATCAGGAGTCTGGCTAGCAGACGGCCGATTCGACCAAACCCGTAGAGCACCACATCTTGTGGCTCGGCAATGGGCGGTGTGGTTACGCCGAGTACACTCGCGCACTCACTGGCGACGAATTCTTCCGGACTCATTTTCGATGAGACCTCGTCCTCCATGTACTTGGTGGCTAACTTGCCAAGATCAACATGACATGGCCCCAAATCTAGGCCGGCAATGGCCTGCAGCACCGGAAAAGTCTCGAACTCAGATAGCTCGTTCTTAGCCACCTGGCGTACATAGCGATGATGTTTCATCAGCTGAGTAACACTTTGGTTGTAGAGTGCACGTCCGTAGCAATAGAGCACGACATTGGAGCGATAGAGCTTACCGATCAGCGGAATCATGGCCTCTGCCAGCGCTTCGCGCTCTTTCCAATCGGGGAAGTAATCATCTAGGTTACTAAGGGCCACGGTATCTCCTCGCTCGTTTCCACTGTTGATGGCGCTGCTTCTGCAAGCAATGTTGGCTGGGTGCAATGGTGCCGTTTAGCCCCGCACCCTCGCCTTGTGCCGACGGCGCGCGAGTTTATCACCATGTAATAGGTGATCCCACAGGTAGGCACCATGAAGATCGGCGGGCAGGTTCAATGGATGGAATTGACCTAGCCAGCCGCTAAAGACTTTATCTATAGCCTTGATTGATTGCCGTGAGAGCCTCGCTACCAGGACAGAGCGCGTCTTCAGACAACTCATTCAAGGGTATGGCGGTTGTTTCCAAAATGTCATGGCATTCGACGGCATCGGGGTCGACGTACAAAAGTCCCGTCGCCACATGGCCCTCTTCGTGCATTTTTTGCACATAGGTAAGGGCACCAATACGATCATAGGGGTCATAGTCTGCATCGACCTTGTACAGCTGCAGGATACTGCCGTCAGGCATGGTCACACTCTCTCGGGTGCCCTGCGCATAGTCCGCAGTGATCTCTGGTTGCCCAAAAATCAAATCCGCCTGAACAGCACTTTGCATATGCTCACGCATAAACTCGAAGCTCTTGGTCGAGCCGGCATGATTGTTAAAGGCTACGCAGGGCGAGATTACGTCGATGAAGGCCATGCCCTTGTGCTTCAAAGCCGCTTTAATCAGCGGCACGAGCTGGCGTTTGTCGCCAGAGAAACTGCGCGCCACAAAACTGGCACCCAGCTGTAGCGCCATACTGACTAAATCAATGGGCTCATACAGATTCGGCACACCCTTTTTGCTGGTGGATCCTTTATCGTTGGTCGCGGAGAACTGGCCCTTAGTGAGGCCGTAGGTGCCGTTGTTATCCACCAGATACAGCATGTTGGTGCGACGGCGCACTACGTGAGCGAACTGACCCAGCCCAATAGAGGCGCTATCCCCATCACCGGAAACGCCGATGCACATCAGGTCTCTATTCGCCAAATTCGCACCGGTGATAACGCTCGGCATACGACCGTGGACGGAGTTGAAGCCGTGACTTCGATTCAAAAAATAGCTCGGGGTTTTTGAAGAGCAGCCGATGCCCGACACTTTGGCGAAGCGATGTGGGGGCAAGGACAGCTCAGCACACGCCTGGACAATGGCCGCGCTCACCGAGTCATGTCCGCAACCGGCACAAAGCGTGGAGACCGAACCCTCGTAGTCTCGCCGCGTTAAACCCAAATCATTGATCGGCAGCTTCGGGTGATGGACTCTGGGCTTAGTCACAAAGGTCATGATTTCACCTCCGTCAGGCGTGCTAGTTTGTGCTCTTCATAGTAGGCGCTGATTTGCGCGTCGATAAAGTCGGCGGAAATCGAAAGCCCGGCGAAATACAAAATCGAAATCAGCTTGGCCGGATTGGTTTGCAGCTCATTGATCAGCAGCGTGCGCATTTGAGCGTCACGATTTTGCTCTACCACGAATATCAAATCGTGCTCGGCAACGAAGGCCTCTACCTCGTCGCCGAAGGGAAAAGCCCGAACTCTGCAGGTATCCAGGTGAATCCCTTTCACGGCAAGTTTATCCAGAGCCTCGGGGATCGGCAGCGAAGTCGTGCCGAAATACAGCACGCCTACAGATCCACCCCGGCCTACGATCTCGGCGCTGGGAACAAGCTGACGAGCGGTCTGCCATTTCAGCTGCAGTCGCTCCATATTCCGCTGATAGGCATCGGGCGATTCGGTATAGGCCGCATATTCATCCCGAGATGTGCCGCGAGTGAAAAATGCGCCTTTCTCCGGGTGCGTGCCCGGCAAGGTTCGATACCCAACACCATCACCATCGACGTCCAGATATCGGCCGAAGGATTCCATCTCGTCAAGCTGCTGGGCACTCAGCACCTTGCCGCGATCATAGCGGCGCGCATCATCCCACTGCAGTGGCTCACTCAAGCTCTCGTTCATACCTAGTTCTAGGTCGCTGAGCACCAGGACGGGTGTTTGCAGTCGGTCCGCCAGATCCAGGGCATCGGCAGCAAAATCAAAGCACTCCTTGGGATTGGCCGGAAACAACAGCGGATGCTTGGTATCGCCATGCGATGCATAGGCAGCCCCGATCAAATCACCCTGCTGTGTCCGCGTAGGCATGCCTGTGGAGGGCCCGGAGCGCTGGATATCCCATACCACTGCCGGAATCTCCGCAAAGTAGGCCAACCCTAGGAACTCTGACATTAGCGAAACACCCGGCCCACTGGTTGCGGTAAAAGAACGGGCCCCATTCCAAGCCGAGCCGATCACGATACCAATCGCTGCCAGTTCGTCTTCGGCTTGCATAAAGGCATAGTTTTTGTGGCCCGACTGCTGATCTATCCGCAGCTTTTTACAGTGATTTTCAAAACTCTCTGCGACCGAGGTCGAGGGTGTGATCGGATACCAGGCACAAACGGTAGCGCCACCGTAAAGGCTCCCCAGCCCGGCTGCGTCATTACCTTCCATCATGATGCGGTCACCTACGGCATCACTTCGTCTTACCTGAAGCGGCAGCGGGGCCGAAAGATACTCAACCGCATAATTACGACCCAGTTCCAAGGCGCGGATATTCGGCTCGATGAGAGCATCCTTACCCTTGTACTGGGTTGAAACCATGCCCGTGATGACATCGAACTCAATATTCAACAGTGCCGCCAGGGCCCCAAGATAAGTAATATTTTTAAACAAACTTCTTTGCTTGGGATCTGCAAATTCTGGCAGCAACATCGTGGCTAAGGGGATGCCAATCTCGTGAATATCGTGCCGCACAAATTCTTTCGCCAGGGGCTTAGAGTTGTCGTAGAGCAGATAGCCACCAGGCAGGATACTGTCGATATCCTCGGCGAAAGTTTCAGCATTCATGGCCACCATGATGTCCACGCCCTCGCGTCTGCCGAGGTAGCCTTTTTCGCTCACCCGCACTTCAAACCAGGTCGGCAGCCCCTGGATATTTGAGGGAAAAATGTTGCGGGTCGCCACAGGAATACCCATGCGAAACAACGCTTTGGCAAACATGCCGTTTGCGCTGGCTGAACCTGACCCGTTTACATTCGCGAAGCGAATGACGAAGTCATTAATGTTGCTGCTCATACAAGCCTACTCCCCGAATGAACCAAGTTGCGGTATGTGAACGACTGAACGCTGCATATCCCATGCATTTGTTGGGCAGCGCTCGGCGCACAAACCACAGTGCAAACAAACATCCTCATCCTTAACCATTACACGCCCGGTCTTGAGACCATCAGAAACGTAGAGGTCCTGCTCAGCGTTTAGAGCCGGAGCAGTCAGTGTTTGACGAAGCTTTGCTTCGGGCTGGTTTTCGACGAATGAAATACAGTCCATGGGGCAAATGTCGACGCAGGCATCGCATTCGATGCACAGATTGTCGGTGAAGACGGTTTGAACATCGCAGTTCAAGCACCGCTGAGCCTCCTGGGCGGCGAGTTGCGCGTCGAAACCAAGCTCAACCTCCACCTTGAGATTATTCAGCGATGATTCGTGCTCCACGAGGGGAACGAGATGTCGCTGGGCGGGATCATGAGCAGCGTCATAGGCCCACTCGTGTACGCCCATCTTAGTGGACAGCAAATTAACGCCCTCTGGAGGGCGATCGTTTTTTAGGTCCCTGCCCTGACAGTAAAGATGAATACTGATCGCGGCGCGGTGTGCATGGGCGGACGCCCAAATAATATTCTCCGGACCAAAGGCGCTGTCACCGCCAAAAAATACCTTGGGATTTGTAGATTGCAGGGTAATTTCATCCAGCTCCGGACAATCCCACTTATCAAAATTGATGCCCAGATCCCGTTCAATCCACGGGCAATGATTGTCCTGTCCAATGGCCATCAACACATGATCACACTCGATGAACTCATCAGGCTCCCCGGACGGCTCGTAGCGCAGGCGCCCATCGTCGCCACGAACCGGGGTTACGCACTCAAAAAGCACGCCCTTAAGCTTGCCGTTCTCGTGTACGAATTCCTTGGGAGGACGGTTGTTTATGATCGGAATGCCCTCGCGCATTGCATCCTCTTTCTCCCACTCGGAGGCCTTCATCACTTCAAAGGCAGAACGCACGACGACCTTCACCGATTCGGCACCCAATCGAAGCGAGGTACGGCAGCAGTCCATGGCGGTATTACCGCCGCCCATGACGATAACCTTGCCCTTGATCTCGCTGACATGACCGAAGGCGACGCTACTCAGCCAATCGATGCCAATGTGTATATATTCGTCGACCTGATCCCGACCGGTCAGTTCCAGGTCCCGGCCTCGAGGCGCGCCAGTGCCGACAAAGTAGGCATCAAAATCCTGGGCCATAAGCGCTTTCATACTGTCGATGGCCTGACCGAAGTGGCAATGCACGCCCATGTCTAAAATGCGCTCGACCTCCTCGTCCAGTACCTCCTCGGGCAAGCGGAAGGCTGGGATTTGGCTGCGCATAAAGCCCCCACCCTTTTCGTCTTGTTCGAACAGATGTACTTCATAGCCAAAGGGCAGTAAATCCCGGGCCACCGCAAGGGATGCGGGCCCCGCCCCGATCAGGGCGATGCGCTTACCATTTTTCTCTGTTGGCACATGGGGTAAGTATGGCGTTACGTCGCCCTTGTTATCCGCCGCTGCGCGCTTCAAACGGCAGATAGCCACCGGGGTTTCCTCGGTTCGGACACGGCGACAGGCGGGCTCGCAAGGCCTATCACAGGTGCGGCCGAGCACGCCAGGAAACACATTCGAATCCCAATTGAGCATATAAGCCTGCGTATAGCGCTCTTGGGCAATTAATCGAATGTATTCCGGTACAGGTGTATGCGCAGGACACGCATACTGACAATCCACCACTTTATGGAAGTAGTTTGGGTCGAAAATATTTGTTGGTTCCATAGTTCCGTGCGCAACAAGGAGAGCCAATAACAACTCCTGCCGACGCATCCCCCTCAGTTGATAGGCTGCGACCCCCTCGCAGTAGCAAGACTGTAGCCTAGCCAAAAATGATACGCTAGTGCCGAACAAACTCGATTTTGGGTGCCAAATGGCAAAGCTTCAGAATGGCCGAGCGTGCCTGTTGTGTCCAAGATTCACCAACATTCGACGCCGCAAGCACTGACACAAGGTAAGGCAATAGGTAAACTCGCTCCCGCCACTCAGTCGGCACACGTCGCTTTGATTTACGCATGCATAAAGGACGCATACTTGGTTAGCCACGAGTCAACCTCGGCCTCAGCGCCAGCGGCGCTAGAACACCCATCTCAACCGCGTTTAGACCTGTGCCTGCCTAGCAAGGAAGGCATGCGTCTGCATTGGACCGGATTGCATGGGAGCGCCGATTTGTTAGCCGCAGTATCCATGTCAAAACAGCTTGACCAGCTGTGCGTCGTTGTAACCAACCAGCCTGCAACCTCGGATCGCTGGCATGATGGCGTAACGTTCTTTTCCGGCGATGCTAACTTACCTAATCTGCGTTTCCCGGACTGGGAAACTCTGCCCTATGACGCTTTTTCGCCGCATCAGGACATCATTTCGGAGCGCCTGAGCACGCTGCAACACTTAAGACACGCCAAACACGGCCTGCTAACCGTGCCTGTATCCACACTGATGCAAAGAGTACCGCCGTTGAGTTATCTGGATGGCGCATGCTTTGAACTCGTTTGCGGCGCGACTTTCGATGTCGCCAACCAGCGCTTAGCCCTAGAGTCTGCCGGATATCAGTGCGTCGAAACCGTTACCGAGCGCGGTCAGTATGCCGTGCGCGGTGCGTTGATGGACATCTATCCCATGGGCGCCGCCCTGCCGGTACGCATTGACCTGTTTGATGATGAAATCGATACCCTGCGGACCTTTGATCCAGATTCTCAGCGTACTGTCGAACGCATAGAGCGTCTGGACCTGTTGCCGGCAAAAGAATTTCCCTTTGACGACGCAGCCGTTGCTCGGTTTCGTGAGCAGTGGCACGACCTGTTTCAGGTAGATGTTCGTCAGTGCAGCATTTATCAGGACGTGAGTAGCTACATTGCACCAAACGGTGTTGAATATTATTTACCGCTCTTTTTCGACGAGCTTGCGACGCTTTTCGATTACCTGCCAACAGATGCCATTTTTATCACAGAAGCTGGCATGGCCGCAGCAGCCCAAACTTTTGAAGGCGACGTGAACAATCGCTACGAGTCGTTGCGCCATGATGTTGAGAGACCTGTCTTAGCGCCGCAGAAGCTCTACCTGGGTGCAGACGAACTCAATCAGCGCCTCAGCGCTCGCAAGCGCATCGTGCTTGGCGGCGAACACCCAAAGCATCAGTGCGCGTTTGCGTCCCAGCCCTTGCCAGACCTACGGGTTGACGCCAAGGCTGAAACACCTGCTCATCTGCTGCAGCAATATGTTGAGAGACACGACAAACGCGTGCTTTTTGTGGCCGAATCTGCCGGCAGACGCGAGGTCCTCGACGAGCTCCTGCGTAAGCATCGCATCGAAGCAAGGCACATTGATGGGTTTACAGAGCATCTCGTCGGTGACGGTCACAGCATTTGCATCGGCCCTGTACAGCAGGGTACGGAACTGCCCGACGGTGTGATCGTCTGTGAAGCCGATGTGCTGGGCACAAGGACCAGTGGCAAAAGACGCGATAGCAGTAAGCGAGTTATCGATCCTGAACAAATTGTCCGCAATCTCACAGAACTCAACATGGGTGCGCCGGTCGTGCATGTCGATCACGGCGTCGGCCGATACCTTGGGCTGCAAACCCTGACGATTGATGGCAGCGCTGAAGAGTTTTTGACCTTGGGTTATGCGGGAAGTGCCAAGCTCTACGTGCCGGTCACATCCCTGCATCTGATCGGCCGCTATGCTGGCGCTGACGAGGAAAGTGCACCGCTGCATCGTCTTGGATCAGATCAATGGGAGCGCGCGAAAAAGAAGGCTGCGGAAAAAGTTATCGACGTCGCCGCAGAATTGCTGGATATCTATGCGCGGCGTGCCGCTCGCAAGTCACATCAGTTAAGTGCTAATGCCGAGGACTACCAGACGTTTGCCGACGAATTTGGCTACGAAGTCACTCCGGACCAGGGCATAGCAATCGAGGAAACCTTGCGCGATTTGGCGGCGGAGCAAGCGATGGACCGTTTGGTCTGCGGCGACGTCGGTTTCGGTAAAACGGAAGTAGCCATGCGCGCCGCCTTTACTGCAGTGCAAAGCGGCAAGCAGGTGATTCTATTGGTGCCCACCACTCTGCTGGCCCAACAACATTTCGAGTCATTTCGAGATCGATTCGCGAGCTGGCCAATCAGCATCGACGTAGTTTCTCGACAGCGTAGTCAGCAAGAAACCGACGTCATCAGCGCGCGCTGTCGTTCCGGCAACATCGATATTTTGATTGGGACCCACAAACTCTTGAATCCGGATTTCAAGTATCAAGACCTGGGTCTGGTCATCATTGACGAAGAGCATCGTTTTGGCGTGCGTCAAAAAGAGCGCTTACGCGCCATGCGAGCAGAAGTCGACGTGCTGACGCTTACCGCCACACCCATTCCACGGACTCTCAACATGTCTTTGAGCGGGCTCAGGGATTTGTCGATTATCGCGACGCCACCAGCCAAGCGACTATCGATCAAAACATTTGTGCAGCCACGAAGAGACCACAGCATAAAGGAAGCCATCAGCCGAGAGCTGATGCGCGGCGGGCAGGTGTTTTATTTGCACAATGAGGTGCGAACCATTGAACAAGCAGCCAGCGAAATAGAAGCGCTGGTTCCGGAAGCGCGCGTAGGCGTCGCCCATGGCCAAATGCGTAAAAACGAAATGGAACAAGTAATGGGCGAGTTCTATCACCGTCGCCTCAACGTGCTTGTCTGTACGACGATTATTGAAACCGGCATCGACATTCCCAATGCCAACACGATTGTTATCGAGCGGGCAGACAAATTCGGCTTAGCGCAACTGCATCAGCTGCGCGGGCGGGTTGGGCGCAGCCACCGCCAGGCCTATGCTTATCTGCTCACACCTGATCCAAAGAGTATGACTGCCGACGCCGTGAAACGCTTAGAGGCCATTGAGGCCGCGGGAGAACTTGGCGTTGGCTTTACCCTAGCCACCCAAGATATGGAAATACGCGGCACGGGAGAGCTCTTGGGAGACGATCAGTCGGGCCAAATCGAATCCATCGGTTTTTCCCTGTATCTGGAAATGCTAAACCGCGCTGTGGAGGCGCTGCGGGCGGGCAAGATCCCTGATCGGGACACGCCACTGGAACCGGTAAATCAGGAAGTGAATCTCCACGTCCCAGCGCTCATACCCGAAGATTACTTGCCCGATGTTCAAAGTCGTCTGATCCTGTACAAGCGCATAGCGGGAGCCAGCACTGAAGTAGAGCTAGATGACCTTAGAGCGGAGATCATCGACCGTTTTGGGCTGCTGCCCGACTCCGTTAAGAATCTGTTTGAAATCACGCTTTTGAAACTTGCCGCACAGAGCCTAGGCATCCTCAAAATCGATCTGGCGGAGACCAAGGGCAAAATCGAGTTCAGCAAAACCACCCGGGTTGAGCCTATGGCCGTCGTGCAGTTGGTGCAGCAGCACAGCAGTACCTATCGCCTGGATGGCGCCTCAACTCTGCGAATTGAAGAATCTTTGCCCACATTTGAGGACCGTGTCATATTCGTTAGGGCCTTATTTAGGCTATTGTCTGCGGATAGCAAAGCAGCCTGAGGGTGATCGGCTCGTCCGAGCATTCAACTGCTGCAACGCCGGCAAATCAAAGCGGAAACAAATGCCCTTACCTGCCAACCCATCGCAGCGCATGAGTGATACAGACACAGTCCTACATCGTGTGAAATGGATACTGCTCGCGTTTCTCATTGGCGCTCTAGCCACAGTCCCAGCATTTAAGGCACATGCAGAGGGCAACCTTTCGACGAGCCTCAGCACCTCGGCTACCTCGCAGCGAGTAGCCATGACAGCAAACTATGCTGCCACGCGGCTGGCGGGGCTTGAGTCCCTTGATGAACGACTGCCAGATAACTTGTTCACCGTCGAAGCCGTCATTTTCAAGCGCGTGGATTCTCAGACCGCCCTGCTAGCGTTAGCCGAGCAGGATCCGACATCTGTCTCACCGTCACTCGATGTACGAGAACCCCTCCTGCGCTCGGTAAACGACGGTTTATCTGCAGGAATTTTTGACTTAAGCCCGGACAATTCTGGGCTCAAAGAGCGAGCATGGATGCGAAGCCATCGCCCGATTCAGCCTGCCAAGGCCCCAGAATGCGTGGCAGATCCAGTAGCCATAGCCGATCAACCCTTGGCGATTCAGGGCTTGTTCGACGGGCTGCGCATTAGCCTTCAAGCAGAGGATTTCGGCGATACTAATTTGCCCCGGGAACTGGGCGGCTTTGAGTTGAATAGAAAAATCATTGATGAAAAAGGCATCGGTGAAAAAGCAAATGTTATGCAGAAGCCCCACGAGCCGCTGCCAGCAAATACCACTACCATTAAGCCAACCCCCTATTTGCAATTGATCGAGGGATTAACACGCTTTGACGCCCAGCTTAAACATGATGAGTTTCGACAAAGAAGCCCGCAAGACCTGAGCCTTATCGACAGCGTCGCGCGGCTTCGGCGCAGCGGCGATTACGAAATATTAGGGCATTTATCCTGGCAACAGCAGGTGCCAGAACGAGGGCGACCTCAGCCAGTTTACGTCAACCTCAACGACGGCCAACTTCAAGGCGAACTCGCCGTCACTCTAGGGCGCTACCTGCATACCTCGGCGAGACTTTGGTTCACGCCGGACAACCTGGTCAGCGGCGCCGTTCAGTATGCACAGATGGTTCAAAGTCGACGCATGCGCAGCGCCACCCTGCATTACTTTGATCACCCATTATTCGGCATGATCGTGCGAATCGATAAGGTCGAGCATCCGAGCGCCTTAACGGAGACTTTTTTAGCCTTCAAGAAGAGTCTGGAACGCGACGACGACTGACTATGCACCTAATCGTAAGCATAGAGCCCGGGCAGGTTTCGACAATATCCCAGAACCTCCAGGCCACATCCAAACACATTCTGCTCGTCACAACTTAGCACGCTCAGACTTTCGTCGAATCCGTCTGGCAGATCATCTGTTGTGGCCTTTATCAAGCGGCAGAGCCAAATAGCGGTCAATGCGTGCTTGCCCAACTCCTGCGCAACCCGCTGATAGTCTCCAGCACTCAACCTGCCTGCATCGAGCAAGACCACTGTTCGGGCCTTGAGCGATGGCCAATCGCCAATCCGGCGCAGTCCTGATGCGCTGAATTCTGCAAACACAACCTGTTGAGCGAAAACCGTGCGCTGCATTAAGGTTCCGAGCATCATGGCGCTGTCTGGCAGCAGCGCGATCACAAGGGGATTCTTATCCTGCAAATGAGCGGTAAGGGTCACAGCGAAGCGATCCAAGGCCACCTGGATTTGATCGGCGTCTACTAATTCACGGGCGCGGTGAAGGCGTCGGCACACTGCATCGGGCAGAGCGGATAGATTGACAACACGGTTCAACAGCTCATTCA
Source organism: Pseudomonadales bacterium (assembly GCA_016779425.1). GTDB lineage: Bacteria > Pseudomonadota > Gammaproteobacteria > Pseudomonadales > Azotimanducaceae > UBA4421. The sequence goes on from JADHNQ010000005.1 coordinate 12,696, forward strand.
TATGAAACGCTATTCCTAATCGGTGTCTTGCCGAGAAGCCTGCTGCTCCTGGGCCATTTCCTGCAAGGCTTCGGGTGTGTGCACATGCAGGGTTTGGGTCGGAAAGGCGAATTCTGCCCCGTGAGCGGCAACGATGTCGGCGATGCGCAGCAACACATCCTGCTTCACCTGATGGAATGTCGCCCAGTCTGTGGTCTTGGTAAAGGTATAGACAAAGAAGTCTAGCGAACTGGCCCCGAACGTGACGAAGTTCACCATCAAGGTTCTGTCTTTGGCGATGTCCTCATGGGCGGCCAGCATGGCATGCACGTCTGCGACAATACTGCGCATATGCGGCAGATCGTCATAACGAATGCCAAAGGTTTCAAAAATGCGCCGATTTTTCATCCGCGAGGGATTCTCTACGGACACCTCGGTAAACACAGAGTTAGGCACATAGAGGGGGCGCTGATCAAAGGTGCGTATTAGCGTTACGCGCCACCCTATAAATTCGACGGTGCCCTCGATGCTTCGATCTGGCGAACGTATCCAGTCACCGACAGAAAATGGTCGATCCAGAAAGATCATGAGCGCACCAAAAAAGTTCGCGAGCAGGCTGCGGGCCGCGAAGCCAATGGCGATACCACTAACGCCGCCCAATGCCAAAACACCCGAGATGGAAAACCCAAATGTTTGCAGGGCCATCAGGGCCCCAGAGATAATGATCGACGCTCGCAGCAGTTTCGCTACGGCAGCGGCAGTGGTGGCATCTACCCTATCCCCGTGCTTGCCCTCGACGAATCCTCGCTCAACATTCTCCGTGAAACCGATAGCGAACCAGATAAGCAGCCAAACCACCGCAACATCGCGGGCTTGATTCGTTAGCGTGAATATCTCGGCCTGGGCCTCGAGGCCCATGGAATCGATCGCGAAGGAAATACCCAAGATCCATATGCCTAAGTTAAGTGGCCTGCGGATCGCAGCGACGAGGGCGTCGTCCCAGACGTTAACGGTTTCATCCGCGCGTCGCTGCACCTTGGCCAGCGACCGGCTTGCGATATACCGAACAACTCCGGTGAGCACCAATATGCCGAAGGCCGCTGCGAGCCAGTCGTAGCTTTCAGTGAGTAAATTTATTTGATCCATAGCGCCTTTAAAACCTGTAATTCTGAGCGCTTTACGCTTTTCAAGCGTGTCGCAGCGATGGTGAAGCATACTAACAAAGACATCTGGATCTACCGGAAGAAATACGCGACTTTGCGAGCCGATACGGTACCAAAAATGTGCTGTACATACATTCAGTTAACTGTCTATACTGCCAGCACTGGATAAAATATCAGGATCGCCATGACCTCAGCAAGTACTCCGAAACAGACCCTCACGGCTCGTCAGGCACAAATACTTGAATTGATTCGCCGCCATATCAACGACACCGGCTACCCGCCAACCCGGGCCGACATCGCCTCAGAACTTGGGTTCAAATCGCCAAATGCGGCAGAAGAGCACCTAAAGGCGCTTGCACGCAAAGGCGCCATCGAAATGATTCCCGGTGCTTCACGGGGTATCCGTATTCCGGACATGATAGACGATGGCCTACCCATTGTGGGTCGCGTAGCCGCGGGCAATCCGATCCTGGCGGAAGAGAACATCGAAGACCGTATTGACTTACCTGCAGGCTTCTTCCAACCCCACGCAGACTACCTGCTGCGGGTTCGAGGCGACAGTATGATCGACGCCGGCATTCTCGATGGCGACCTGCTAGCCGTACACAAAACCCAGCAGGCGACCAATGGTCAGATCGTCGTTGCACGTATCGAAGACGAGGTAACGGTCAAGCGTTTCCAGCGCACCCGCAAGCGCAACCAGGTACTGCTGCTACCGGAAAATGAAGCCTACAAACCGATAGAAGTCGACCTGTCAGATCAGAACTTCGCCATTGAAGGCTTGTCTGTGGGCGTGATCCGGCAGCAAATCTGATCAGACCTTTAACAGCATATCCGATGCAACCATAGGCAAAGACCAAACTGCTCTAGGCCGCTCTATTTGCTGTCGGGAAAGATTGCGCCGTTCGCTGCAGGGCTGCATCGTCTCACCCTATCGGATTAGGCGCTTCTTTTGGCCTTTGCAGCTTTCTTCTGATCAGCCGCTTTCTTGGGTTCACCCTCCTCGACCCAATTTGGCTCCCGGTAAAAGGCCTTCCAACCAGACGCTTTGCCCTCGATCTCCGACTGCACGTACTGCTCCTTGGTTTTGCGGCTATAGCGAATGATCGCGGGATTACCGTCAGGGTCCTGTTCCGGAGCACCCAATAGATATCGGAATTTTGGATCAAGCTCATTAGCGTGCGGTTTTATTTCTGCCACCAAGGGCGCCCGAGTTTCGCGATGCTTGGGAAACTGACTGGCCGCCAGAAAAATACCCGAGGCGCCGTCGCGCAGCAGGTAGTGATCGTCAACTTTTTCGCACTGCAGCTCGGGCATTGGAATCGGGTCTGCCTTCGGCGGTGCAGGCTCACCGTTGCGCAGCAGTTTGCGTGTATTGGTACATTCAACACAGCCAAAGTACTTGCCGAAGCGACCGGACTTCAGCTGCATCTCGCTACCGCACTTGTCACACTCCAGCAGCGGTCCATCATAGCCCTTAATCTTAAACGTCCCCGTCTCAATCTCGATAGCATCGCAGTCGGGGTTGTTGCCGCAAATATGCAGCTTGCGGGTTTCGTCAACCAAATAGCTCAGCATGGCGCTTTGGCATTTGCTGCACTTACGCATTTTTCTCAGGAGCTTACTCTCACCCTCATCATCCTGATCGACATCTACCGCCTCTTCGCCGGGTATTAGGTTCACGGTCTTTGTACAGCGCTCCTTGGGCTTCAACCCATAGCCGGAACAACCGAGGAAGACGCCGGTGGAGCCATTGCGTATCTGCATATGGCGTCCGCACCCTTCCGCCGGGCAGGTGATGCTGGTATCCGTGGGGGAGTTATCGCGCATGCCATTTTCCGCATCCTTTGCAGAATCCAGCTTGCCGCTGAAGTCACCATAAAACTCGTCTAGCACCCTATCCCACTGGGATTGGCCATGGGCGACTTTGTCTAGCTCCTCCTCCATGTTGGCGGTGAAGCTATAGTCCATTAGATTATCGAAGTTCTCCATCAGTCGATCAGTCACTAACTCGCCGATTTTCTCGGCGTAAAAACGGCGCGCATCCAGTCGCACGTAACCCCGGTCCTGTATGGTCGAAATGATGCTTGCGTAGGTCGAAGGACGCCCAATACCCAGTTTTTCCAGCTCCTTAACTAAGCTCGCCTCACCGAAGCGTGGAGTGGGTTTGGTAAAGTGTTGAATCGTTTCGCAGTCCGCCAGAGTGAGAGAATCGCCGGCCTGAAAGTCAGGCAGAGTTGCGTCCTCTTCCTTTTTCGACACGGGCGCCATGACCCGTGTGAAACCGTCAAACTGCAGAATCCTGCCGCGCACAGATAGCTCAAAGTCGCCTGCCCGAGCTTTGATACTGGTGCTTAAAAAACGCGCATCCGTCATCTGACAGGCCAAAAACTGATTGCGGATAAGCTCATAAAGTCGCACCGCGTCCCCGTCCACACCACTGAGGTGGTCGGGCGTTGTGCCGACATTTGACGGACGAATCGCCTCGTGAGCCTCCTGGGCATCCTCCTTACTGCTGTAGCGCTTTGGTGTCTCTGGCAAATAGTCCGGGCCATATTCACCGCCGATCAGCGCCCGGGCTGCCTCTACCGCCTCAGCGCTGAGGTTGGTCGAATCTGTTCGCATGTAGGTGATGTAGCCTGCTTCATAAAGCCGCTGAGCCATGGTCATGGTTTTCTTTACGGAAAAACCCAGACGGGTGCTCGCGGACTGCTGCAGCGTCGACGTTATAAAAGGCGCATTAGGACGACTGCGGGTGGGCTTGTCCTCACGCTTGGCGATCTCGAAAGACTGCGTCTTCAGCAGTTCCAACAACGCCATAGCCGAGGCTTCATTGGTGGGGCGGAAATTCTCACCCTGATATTTGCTTACCTGAAAACGCACCGGGACCGCGTCTTTTTGACGACCAAGATCCGCAAAGGCATCCCAATATTCTTCCGGCACAAAGGCGCGTATCTCTCGCTCCCGCTCGACGATCAATCTCACGGCGACACTCTGCACGCGTCCAGCGGACAAACCCCTAGCCACCTTGGCCCACAGTAGGGGCGAAAGCTCAAAACCGACCACGCGATCCAAAAAGCGTCGCGCCTGCTGGGCATGCACGCGGTCCATATCGATTTCACCGGGGTCCACAAAAGCTTCTTGAATCGCTTTGCGGGTGATTTCGTTAAACACGACCCGACGATAGCGGCCCTCTTCGCCACCAATGGCCTCCCGCAAGTGCCAGGCAATTGCCTCACCCTCGCGGTCAAGGTCTGTCGCAAGGAAAATCGCAGGCGCATCCTTGGCCAAACGCTTTAGCTCGTCGACCACCTTTTCCTTGCCGGGCAAAATCTCGTACTGGGCCGACCAATTTTTGTCCGGGTTAACACCCATGCGCCGAACCAGTTGTTCGCGGGCACGCTTCTTTTTATAGGCATCACGCTTGGCAGGAGACAGAGCTTTGGTTTTTTGAGCCTCCTTCGCCCGTGCCTTGGGGTCCACGGCCTTACCGCCGGTGGGCAAATCTCGAATATGTCCTACGCTTGATTTGACGACGTAGTCCTTACCCAAGTAGCGATTGATGGTCTTCGCCTTTGCCGGTGACTCTACGATAACCAAGGAACGTGCCATGCAATAAACGCCTCGTTGACGGTGGGAGGCCGATCGTTACGGCCATTTAACGCTCACTTCAAGTCTAGTATCGGGCCAAACCGGCGCTCCACAGCCTTGAAGACGGGCGGTTTATAGGACGCGCCCAACACGTCTGTCAAGAAAACTCATCGAGGAGATACGTTGCAGAGCCAGACAAAACTATCTGCATCGCCTGCCTGCCGCAGCGCAGCCTGCGACCTATTCCGGGCTAACACCCCAATGCTTTTTGGCGGCATTGACGAGGGAGCGCATGGCTGAATCAAGGTGTTGCAGGCGAGGGAAATCCTCCAGCGTCGAGGGCCCCTTAGATTTTCGCTTGGGCCAAAATATCGCCAGCGGAGGACCCTTTCCTGCTTGGGCCGCGGTATTTTTTTCCATCCAAAATGCCGCAACGAACCGCTTATCAAAATGCACGCCTAGTACGTCGTCGGGCAACTGCTGCATCACTGCCGTCGTCTCGGCAATCACCGTCGACAAATGACGCCATCGCACCAAACCTTTTTGTTGGGCAGGTTCATGCAGCAAGACCCCCCATTCATCTGTTAGGCGCTCAATGGGCATCGTTAAACGCCCAGGAATCCTCATCACAGTTAGGGGCGGCAACTGGTTAAGTGTGACGCCAAGGGGCAGTTGATAACGCGCACAGGCGACAGCAGGATGGCGCACACCCCCCCCGGCGGTAACCCGCTCCTGGTCATCCGCATCGAGTTTCAGCACTTTGTCCAACTGGACGGTATAGCCCATTTTCTTTGCCAGAGCGCGCAGTCCGACAATATGGCGGTCACGGTCGGTGGGCATGAGGTAGAGGATGGGGCCTATCGCAACGCCCAGGGCCAAGAAAATGACAAACCATTCCATAGTCAAAACTCCGGATGAAAGAAATAACCAATCCACGGGCAGATTCTCGGCTGTTTTTCGATTCAGTGGAACAATCGATGGGACTGACCCTTACCCTATTGTTGCTGCGCCGCACAGAGGGTATCTTCCGCGCAAGCACCCAAGTGGAGGTTTATATGTCACCTTACTCGACCGTCGTGTTAGCGGCTGACTTGACTGAAGAATCGACGCTCTTGGCCGAACGAATGAAGCAAATCGTCGGCGACTCGCCCTGCGCAGTGCACATTGTGCACGTCATTGAGCCACTAAGCTCCGCTTATGGTGGCGATGTACCCATGGACCTTTCACCGGTTCAAGACCAAATCCAAGACCAAGCAAAAACACATCTAGCCGAATTCGGTCGGCAGCTCGGGGTGCCCGAGGCCCATCAGCATCTCATCTTTGGGCGACCCCAAAGCGAAATTCAGCGCGTTGCCGAGGAATGCGAAGCCGACCTTATCGTTGTGGGCAGCCATACTCGCAGCGGCCTAGCTCGGCTTCTGGGCTCTACGGCGAATGGTGTTATGGACAGCGCGCCATGCGATGTTCTCGCCGTCCATGTTGGTGAAGGCTAAGACACCATCAAAGCGCCTTCCGCCTTCGTCTGCCTGATCAACCTAGCCACCTTGTTACTCGGCGGCCAAAGCGCTGCCGCCTGGGCCGCAGGGCTTGAAGAATCAGGACTAGCGGAACGAGCCGCCGCCAGATCGACCTTCAAACAAGCCGTTGAATATGCGCGTAAGGGACAGTTCACTAAAAGCAGGGCCTTACAGGGTTCGTTATCCGACTACCCACTTGCGCCATATCTGGAGTATCAGCTGTTGAGCAGCCGCCTGGGACAGACCAGCTCTGCTGAAATTGATGCATTTCGTGAGCGCTACCCTGATCTACCCGCGACACCATTGCTCTATCAACGGTGGTTGAAAGTACAAGGCCAAAGGCGCCAGTGGGCAACACTCCACTCTCGTCGCTATGACACCACAAATGCTGAACTTCAGTGCTACTTTGTCCGTGCTCAATATGGTGTGGGCGAAAAGTCTGCGGCCCTTGATGCCACGACCGAGCTGTGGGTGCGCCCAAAATCACAGCCCAAGACCTGCGATCCCATCTTTTCGGTCTGGCGAAGCACCGAGCGCTTCAGCCAGGATATTGTTTGGCAACGTTTCAACGGTGCCATGCAGGCGGGCGAACGCGTCCTGGCTCGCTACCTGCAGCGGTATCTGACCGGAGCTAGGCAGACTGCTGCCAAGGCATATTACGAGTTGGCGCGTCAGCCGCAACGCGTAAGTTGGCGCGGGGCCTTCAGTGCAGACACCATGGAAAATCGCGCCGCCATTGCCTACGGCATCAGGCGCTATGCGAGGCGAGATGCGCAAAAAGCCGCCGTCGCCTGGCGTACATTTCGCAGTTCTCATGCTTTCAGCGTGGCGGAACGCCAGTTGCTCGATGAGCATGTTGCCGTCGAGCTGGCGGGTGACGGTCAGTTCCCCGAAACTGGCCAGCGCGAAATCCTTGCATCTGAATTTGCCCTTACCGGCATGATCAACGCGGCGATCGCTCATCAGCGATGGGATGAAGTGCTTTACTGGATTAATCGTCTCAGCGGTTTCGACGCAGGCAAGCCCCGCAATCAGTATTGGCTGGCCAGGGCGCAACAGCAGCTGGGCCAACCCCACTCATTTGCAGAACTCGCGGCGCGACGCGACTACTATGGATTCATGGCCGCTGCCCAGGTCAACGCCGATGTCGAACTTAACGCTGCGCCCGCAAAACCCCTTTCTCAGGCGGATGAAAAGCGGTTACTCGCCATACCGGGGATCGCCCGAGCAGTCGAACTGTTTGCCGTCGGTGACAGTCTCAATGCCAGGCGCGAATGGTACCGAATGACCGAGATGCAGGACGCATCCACGCTGCACCAAATGGCGTACTTGGCCCAGCGTATGGGCAAACTCTTTTTAGCCATCCAAACCGCGAATAGAGCCGACGCCCGAGACGATTTGACGCTGCGTTTTCCAACCGCTTATGCCGTGGCCTATCAGGAGGCAGCTCTCAGACACGGTGTCGAACCCTACCTGCTGCAGGCTGTTACCCGTCAGGAATCTGCTTTTCAGGTTGGAGTAAAATCCAGTGCCGGCGCACTTGGACTCATGCAGGTCATGCCCGCGACCGCAAAACTGGCCATTCGCCGGGGCGGTCTTACCGCGGTCATGGGTTCCGGCAGCGGCAAGGCGGTCGAGCAGGATCTGTCCATTCCTGAGCGCAATATCGAAATCGGCAGCTACCACCTCTCCTGGCTGCTGCGCCGCTATTCTGGTCTTCGTCCCCTGGCGATTGCAGCCTACAACGCGGGTGAAAACCGGGTCGACCGGTGGCTAACCAGGGCCCGCAGTATTCCCATGGATGTATGGATCGAGACCATTCCATTCAGCGAAACGCGCAACTACGTTCAAAACGTACTCGCCTTTGAAGTGGTGTATCGAGAGTTAGAGCAGCGCTCTGCTCCGGTGCTACGAGGCTCGGAGTGGGTCACCCCCACGAGCTGATGGCCCAGGGAAATCGCCGCGGCTACGGCGCGCGGCTCTATCCATTATGACGTTACGAAGGGTGCCAAGAATTCTGCTAGCGCTTGCGCGCCAAAGGGCGCATCCAGCTCAGCACTGCCCAGGCGGAGCACGGGGATACGCGCGCCGTAGACATTGATCAGATCGTCATCTGTGGCCACATCCACCACGTCGAGCTGCATGCCAGCAACCTCCGGCATGGCGAATAGAAGATCCAAGGCTTGCTCGCAAAGCTCGCAGTGGGATGTGCTGTACAGTGTCAGTCGATGCATAGTTGATAGCTGGTGGTCAATGGTCGCCCGCAAGTGCAAGCCAAGCTAAGATCTTGCCATGCGATTCATCAAGCGCCTAGCAACACATCCGCAAAGCCTGGACTTTCCTCTGCCGATACATGCCCCACCAGATTGGCGGCGCATCGAGTCTGCCGAATTCAGCCAAGGCTCGCTTTGGCGCACAAGTATTGCTCTGCCTGAGGTGCCCGAGGCGCACATCATTGTCCCCAGCCTTTCCTGCCTGGAAGAGGCCTATCAGTATCAATGGATCGTGGGCCGCGAAGCTATATCTGGATCTGGATCTGGATCAGCCAAGGATCTGAGCGCCCTCGCCCCCATCGCTCCCGCTGGCAGCACCTCACTCCCGATGTTTGTAGTCGCTCACGACGCACAGGGCACGCTGCGAGGCAAGATCGATTGCTGGCATACCGAAAGCCCGCTGACTGAGTCCCGGGCACATGTCTTGCTTTGGCTACCCAATTCGTCCGGCCCCCCAAGGCATGATCTGCTGGCAATCACCGTGCGCCCGATCGATCTAGCGGATAATCAACTGCCCCATGCTGGGGACTCTATTAGCCTTCCCGTGCCTCGGGCGATCAGCCAAATGCAGGCGGAGCCGGGCATTGCGAAGCGCATTTGCTCTCCCACAGCGACCGCTATGGCCGTTGCTGGCAGCGAAGCGCTAGAACAATGGCCCGGAGCAGTTAAGGCCTGTCTCGACCCTAATACCAATGCCTATGGCAAGTGGCCCCTAGCCATTCACTGGGCCTCTCAAAACGCGCGGATCGGCTCCGTCGAGGCCCTGCCGGACTGGCAGGCGGCCCTTACCGTCCTCAATAACGGCTCACCAGTAGTGTGCAGCATACGTTTCGACAAGGGTGATCTACCGGGCGCACCCATGCAGCAAACGGGTGGGCACCTAGTGGTCCTATACGGTCTAGAATTCGAGGGTGAGCATGGTTATGCGCTGGTAATGGACCCCGCCGCGGCATCGGCTGCTGAGGTGGCCAGACGATATCCGCTCAAAGCCTTTAGTGACGCATGGCTGAGTCATCGTGGTGGGACCTACCTCTTTTCGACGCCCCCGGCGTCAGGGTCGAGGCCAGGAGAAGCCGGGTAGTGGACATTGGTACTGAAGTCTATTTGCGCAAGGTGGTCAACCACGACCAGGCCGAGCTCCTGCAGCTCATGCGCGCTAGCATGGATATCCATCGACCGTGGATAACACCACCGACCACACCGCAGATGTTTCGCAACTACATGCAGCGGATTCGTCGCAGCGATCATGAAGGCTATGCTATCTGCCGCACCACGGACGACTGCATTGTTGGGGTGATAAACCTAAATCACATCGTACGAGGCACCTTTCAGAACGCCTCCCTCGGCTACTATGTTGGCAAGCCCTACCAAGGCCACGGTTATATGCAGCAAGGCCTCGAACAGCTCCTGCGCCTCGCCTTCACAACCCTAGGGCTGCATCGGTTGGAAGCCAACATACAGCCGGACAACGAACGCTCCAAAAAGCTTGTCGCGGCCTGCGGATTTCGCTGCGAAGGGCTCAGCGAGAGCTTTCTATTCATCGACGGCCAGTGGCGTGACCATGAACGCTGGTCTGCGTGCGCCGACCGAGATACCTTACGCCCATGAGCAAGCTGCACGATCCAAATTTGGCTTTAAGGGTCGCCATCCTCGCGGGTGGCAGTTCGGCAGAGGCTCAAGTGTCTCGCAACTCCGCGGCTCAAATCGAGCAAGCGCTTGTTGATTCAGGCCACAAGGCACAGGTCATTGAGCTAAATAATCACTGTGTTCAGGCGTTACTTACCATGCAGCCGGACGTTGTTTTTCCAGCCCTGCACGGTCCGCCCGGCGAAGACGGTACGGTACAAGGCATGCTCGAAATGCTTCACCTACCCTATGTTGGCAGCGACGTCAGGGGCAGCGCGCTGGCCATGGACAAGGCCATCGCCAAAAGTGTGTTTGTCCGTCAGGGACTGCCCGTCAGCGGAGACTATATTGTCCGCCCCGGTGATGATTTATCCGCCGCCGCAGAGGCGATACAGGCCCAGGTGGGGAGCCGCGTTGCGCTCAAGCCTTTGAATCAGGGCTCAGCCATTGGCGTGCAGTTGTTACCCAATGGAGGGGACATCGCCGCGGCACTACGAGGCAGTATTGAATATGGCAGCTGCCTGGTAGAGCCCTATATTGAAGGGCGGGAAATGACCGTGGGCGTGCTGCAGCTGCAGGATGAACGGCTGGTTCATCCTGTCATCGAGATCCACACGCCCGTTGGCGAGTGGTACGACTACGAACACCGCTACACGGCGGGTCAAAGTGAGCATGTGCTTCCGGCATCCATTACACAGGAATTGGCCCATCGGCTTCAGACCATTGCCGCATCCGCCCATCAAGCCTTGGGCCTGCGAGACCTATCCCGGGCAGATTTCATCGTGACGGAACAAGACGAGATTTATCTACTAGAGGTAAACGCGCTACCCGGCATGACGCCAGTCAGCCTGTATCCGGAGGGAGCTGCCGCCATCGGCTTTCCGTTCAAGCTGCTAGTGCACACCCTCGTTGTACAGGCCTTCCAACGTGGTCGATCTTAGCGCAAAAAAAACCGCCCCTAGGGGCGGCTAAAACACGGTTCAGCAACAGCGTATACGCTTACCGCGATCTCACATAAGACTACCTTATTAAATAAGCCCCAGTTACGGTGCCCCCCTTCTTATAGGTCATAGCCTCGTTCATCGTGAGAAACCAAATCCAAACCTTGCATTTCGTCTTCTTCGTCAACGCGATTTCCAACCAACGCGTCTGTCATCTTTAGGATGACATAAGTTACTACGGCTGTGTAACAAATTGCTGACAATATGCCTATGGCTTGAATCGAAACCTGCTCGCCGATGGCGATTTCCTCTTGTCCGCTGAACACACCCAAGGCGTTGCTGGCAAAGACACCCGTTAACAGCGTACCCAAAATGCCCCCTACGCCGTGCACTGGGAATACGTCCAATGAATCATCAATCTTCAATGTTCGCTTGATGTAGCCGGTGGCGTAGTAGCAAACGATCCCCGCCGCTAGGCCGATCATTAGGCCGCCGCCCGGGCCAACAAATCCAGATGCGGGCGTGATGGTGCCTAGGCCCGCAACCATGCCGGTGACGGCTCCTAACGCCGAGGCCTTACCGTGGTTGATGCGCTCTAACAACATCCACATAAAGGCACCGCCAGCCGCAGAAATATGCGTTACCAGCATCGCCATACCCGCGTCGCCGTTAGCTGCCAAGGCGCTACCACCGTTAAAGCCGAACCAGCCCACCCACAACATACCTGCACCCATAATGGACAGGGTCATATTGTGTGGGGGCATTGCTTGAGCCGGGAAGCCGCGTCGGTTGCCCAGCACCATGGCCGCGACCAAGGCCGCGACTCCCGCGGTGATATGCACGACGATGCCACCGGCAAAATCCATAACACCAAGCTCGCTGAGCCAGCCGCCGCCCCAAACCCAATGGCAAATGGGCGCGTAAACCAAAATTAGCCAAGCGGCGCAAAAAAGTATGACCGCTGAAAAACGCATCCGCTCCGCAAAACCACCGACGATGAGCGCCGGTGTGATAATCGCAAAGGTCATTTGGAAGAGCGCGAAGACGCTCTCGGGAATGGTACCCGAAGCGGTATCTTCGCCAATTTGCGCCAACAAAATATTGTCTAGACCGCCGATGAAGGCGTTGAGAGAGCCGCCGTCGCCAAAGGCCAGGGAATACCCGACCACTAGCCATAAGATCGACATAACACAGGCAATGGTAAAACACTGCATCAACACGCTGAGAACGTTCTTTGAGCGTACAAGGCCCCCGTAGAACAAAGACAAACCGGGTAGGGTCATAAACAGCACAAGCGCAGTGGCCGTCATAATCCAGGCAGTATCTGCCCCACTAATACCCTCTGCGTAGGCCGATTGGCTCAGCAGTAATCCGGTGACCAGTAATACTAATTTGTTCATGGGACCCCTCTTTTCCATCGAGGCCATTTAAAACAATGTTCTTTCGAAACGCCACAAATTTGTGCAGAAAATCACCAAATACAAACAATTAGGATTAGTTCGTTGCAGCAACCAGTTGACGCACCACTTTGGTGCCGTTATAGATAAATGATGTGTAGATTTGTAACGCTTGAGCACCCGCATGCAACATGTCGCGTGCCTGACTTTCGGTACTAATACCTCCGACACCCACCAGCGCCATGTCTTTAGGCAGTACATTGCGCAATTGCCGCACCACCTCGATACTTCTGTCTGCGAGGGGTTGGCCACTCAAACCACCGGTCTCCATAGCATGGGGGTGGTCTGCAACGGCTTCGCGAGAAAGCGTCGTATTTGTGGCAATCACGCCGTCAAAAGCACAGGCCACCACCTGCTCGGCAATCTGCGCAACATCATCATTCGACAGATCTGGGGCTACCTTTAGCATGAGTGGAACCGGCTGGCTCTGCCCCGCTAGCTGTAGCTGCCGCTCTTTCAATCGACTCAGCAGCGATCGAAGCGCATCACCATGCTGGAGCGAGCGCAAGCCCGGCGTATTTGGCGAAGACAGATTGATGGTGAAATAGTCTGCATAGCCGTGCAGACAATCCATTCCTTTCAAGTAGTCAGAAGCAGCGTCTTCGTTCGGCGTATCTTTATTCTTGCCCAGATTCACCCCCAACAACGTACCGCATAGCTTGTTGCTCGAACGAACCCTGGCCAAACGACGGGCCATGGCCTGCATACCATCGTTGTTGAAGCCCATGCGATTGATCAGGGCTTGATGTTCCGGCAAGCGAAAGAGCCGCGGCTGGGGATTACCCGGTTGTGCCAGCGGGGTTACCGTGCCTACTTCGACGAAGCCGAAGCCGCATCGCGCCAGACCAAGGACCGCCTCAGCGTTTTTGTCCAATCCAGCGGCAAGGCCGATGGGGTTGCGTAACGGCTTACCCAATAGCGTTGTACTGCGGCCTGGCAGAGGAGACACCCTGCCGGACAGCAGAGCTGCGCCTTTCAGACCAGCGATTGCAAGGTCATGGGAACGCTCGGGTGGCAGAGACAGCAGGATCGATTGCAAAGCACTCATATCGGCTTACGACAAAACGGGAGTGATAGTGTAGTACCGGCACTATCATAGGGAAAAGGATTAACGGACAAAGCAGCGATTATCAAAGACTGCCCAGACAACCCTTGATTCCCCACTCAATAGCGCCCAAAAGCGGTCAAAAGAGCTATCGCCAGCGCCACAAGGGCTTCTCGGCTAGACCTTTGGTGGTCGCCAGATACAATGAGGGGCAATTCCACCCGTAGGATGCCCTCTGTGCCCGATACACCCTCAGAATCGCCCTTGTCATCGATAACAGCTCATCAAGCCATTGAGGCAGCAAGGCAATATCTAAATTCCGAGGTAATCGGTCAGGGTCACTTGGTTGAGCGGATGTTGATGACATTGTTGTGCGGCGGACACTTTTTGGTCGAAGGTGCGCCAGGCCTCGCGAAAACCCGCGCGATCAAGGCCTTGGCAGCCATTGTGGAAGGCGATTTTCACCGCATTCAATTCACGCCAGATTTATTGCCGAGCGATGTGACCGGTACAGAAATTTATCGACCAGAGGACGGTTCCTTTAATTTCCAGAAGGGACCCATTTTCCACAACCTGATCTTGGCAGACGAGATCAACCGCGCTCCCGCCAAGGTACAATCCGCTTTGCTGGAAGCCATGGCAGAGGGTCAGGTCAGTTTTGGTCGTCAAACCTTTGCCCTGCCGACACTGTTTATGGTCATGGCGACCCAGAATCCTATCGAGCAAGAAGGCACCTATGCCCTACCTGAGGCCCAACTGGATCGGTTTTTACTGCATGTACTTGTCGACTACCCAGATCGTCAAGCCGAGGCTGACATTTTGAGGCTTGTGAGGGATGAAAACGCTGGGGTACAGGCGACGGAAAACAAGCCCCCCCCAACATTGATGACCCAAGCCCAGATACACCAAGCACGGCAAGAGCTTTTAGCCCTGCACATGGCAGACCCCGTCGAGCGCTACATCGTTGAGTTAATTTTGGCCACTCGGACTCCCCCGAGCGAGCTAGCCCCTCTGATCGAGCTCGGTGCCAGCCCCCGGGGGACCATTGGACTGGACCTGTGCGCACGCACTCATGCCTGGCTGGCGCAAAGGGATTTTGTGACACCGGATGATGTGCAGGCGGTGGCTGGCGACGTGCTGCGGCACAGACTGATTTGTAGTTTTGAGGCAGATGCCCAGGGGCTGACCAGCGACTTCTTGGTTGATCAACTTCTACAGCAAGTACCGGTGCCCTAATGACGTTAACTCAGCCCGACATACTCACGGGCGCCTATGTCACAGCCGATCAGTTGCTATCGCTGCGGTTTCGCCCTACACGAGCATCGCAATTTGCCGCCAGTTCCATCACTGGCACCCAGGCTGGATTACGATTGTCTAAACAAAAAGGCCGGGGCGTCGATTTTGCCGAGGTTCGCCAATATCAGCCCGGGGACGATATTCGCAGCATCGATTGGCGCGTGACGGCTCGAAAGAACCTTCCTCATACCAAAGTTTTCCGCGAGGAACGCGAACGCCCTGCGCTGCTCTTCGTTGATCAAGGCCAGCACATGTTCTTTGGATCAACCCAGCGACTTAAGTCTGTTGCGGCCGCAGAGCTTGCGGCACGGGTCGCTTGGCAGATCACCGGAAATGGTGATCGGGTGGGCGGCATGGTTTTGGATACCGCTGGTTCGCATATGTTCCGTCCGTTTCGCACCGTCAAGGCAACAGGTCGTTTGCTGACCCAAGTGGCATTAAGCAACCAACAGCTGTCGCGCCCGCGGGCGGGGGCAGAATCCGGAGCGGCGCCTCTAGAGGATGCCCTCACGGCGCTTTGCCAGCTACGCCAAAGACGCAATCGGGTATTTATCATCAGCGATTTGGCCGGATCGCTGAAGCTATGGCGGGAAGCACTTCATCGTTTAGCGCGGCATCATCATGTACAGGTACTGCATATCACCGACCCTTTGGAGGCCGAGCTACCTCCCGCAGGTGTCTACAACATCAGCCAAGGTGATGAGAGTTTGAGCTTTTATTCCGGGGATAAGACATTACGCAATCGGTATGCCGATGCGCATGCTGACCGCGCTGCCGATATCAAGGAAATATGCCGGCATCCGGCAGTTTCGCTTCAGGAATTGAGCACTGCTAATACCCACTGGGATCATCTGAACTGGGCCTGATGTATGACACCTGTTCGACTCAATGCTTACCTGATGAACCCACGCCAAGTGAAGGCGGACTGACCGAACCCAATGAACGCTGACCCACTCGACGCGCTAAAAGACATCTATCTGCCGGTAGAGCCGCACTGGTGGCCACCCGCTCCAGGGTGGTGGATTGCAGCAGGGCTGGTGCTTATCGGGCTTTGGTGGCTCGGTCGCCGGTGGTGGGCCTACCACACGGCTACCCGACCGATCCGAGCGGCAAAACGCATTATTGACGGATTAGCAGAAAAAGACGCTTCTTCGTCAGTAAACGACGTCGCGGTTGTCAATCAATGTAACGAGGTGCTCAAGCGCCTGCTGGTGGTTGCCCTTGACATGCGAACCCTGGGGAACCAAAGCGGAGCTCAGTGGCTTTGCGCTCTGGATCGTTTGAGCAACACCTGCGACTTTACCCAGGGACCGGGTAGCATCCTGGGCGAAGACCGCTTTAAGGCGGACTTTAGCCTGGACCGAAAAGGGTTGTTGGCCTGCGTCAAACACCTGCTGAACAAAGTTCACTACCGCAAGAGTAAGTTGCTTTTCGAGGAAACAGTATGATCGAGTGGTTATGGCCCTGGGCTTTTGCCGCCCTGCCCTTGCCCTGGCTGATTCGTCGCCTTATCCAGCGCCGCAGGTTACAGCAGCCGGCTCTGGTCGTTCCGTCCATCGAGGACTTTTCGGCGGTTACCGCCGCGGACCACACCCTGGGTAGTCATAGTCCGTGGCGTTTGATCGCCCTTAGTCTGGCTTGGGCTTTGCTGCTAGCCGCCCTTGCGCGCCCGCAATTTACCGGCGATCCCGTAAACCTGCCGACGACCGGCAGAGACTTGATGTTAGCCGTCGATATCTCCGGCAGCATGGCGACCGAAGACATGGAAATTGACGGCGACTATGTTGAGCG
Organism: Pseudomonadales bacterium; assembly: GCA_016779425.1. GTDB lineage: Bacteria > Pseudomonadota > Gammaproteobacteria > Pseudomonadales > Azotimanducaceae > UBA4421. The sequence continues at coordinate 29,375 of JADHNQ010000005.1, forward strand.
GCTGGCCGTGGTCAAGGCTGTGATTGCGAACTTCGCGGAGGCCCGGGTTGGCGACCGCATCGGCCTCGTGCTCTTCGGCACCAATGCCTATTTGCAAGCTCCTCTTACATTCGACGTAAAAAGCGTTAACCGCCTTTTGATTGAAGCACCAGTGGGGATTGCCGGCGGTAAAACCGCCATTGGCGACGCAATTGGCTTGGCGGTGAAACGCCTTCGTCTGCGTCCCCAGGACGAGAAGGTACTAATCCTTCTTACCGATGGGGCCAATAATGTTGGCGAGGTCGAACCAAGGATCGCCGCAGAGTTGGCTGCCAGAGACAGTATCCGAATTTACACCATCGGTGTGGGCGCTGACGAAATGCGCATGCCGGGACTGCTGGGCCGGATCAGCGGGCGTACAACCAATCCTTCTGCAGACCTCGACGAGGAGACCTTGCAGAGCATTGCCGATTCCACCGGGGGCCGTTATTTTCGTGCCAAAGACCCTCGCGCCTTAATGGAAATCTATGCGCTGATTGATCAGCTCGAACCCGTAGAGCAAGAGGCAGAAATTTTTAGACCAGTACAGTCTCTTTACTTTTGGCCCTTGGGCGGCTCCTTACTTGTGTGGGTCTTGGTGTTGTCGTGGGATTTTCGTCGCCGCCTGCAGATCGCGAGTGCCAGTCATGCTTGAGGCGATGACGAGCTTTCATTTTCTAAGACCTTGGTGGCTGCTTGCCCTGTTGCCCCTGATGATACTGGTCTATCTGTGGGTGCGGCGAACGCGCCAACAAAGCGCTTGGTCTGCGGCAATCAGTCAACCCTTGCTGGACGTCCTGCTAGACAGCTCTGTGGCGAGCACGGCCAAACGCCTGCGCGCCGCTATGTGGCTGGCGGCACTTTTCGCCGTTATAGGACTTGCAGGCCCTGC
>JADHNQ010000130.1 GCA_016779425.1 Pseudomonadales bacterium
TGCTGGAACACCAGGTGATCTTCTTTCCCGGTCAGCAGATGGATATCGATAGCCATGTGGCGCTCGGTAAGCGCTTCGGCAAGATTGAAAACCATCCCAACCTGAAGAACCCCTTCACTCAACATGATGAGGTGTTCGAACTGGCGGCCACTCATGGTGGTGTGGCGGACGAGTGGCATACCGATATCACCTTTGAAGACCAGCCGTCGATCATGTCCATCTTGCACATGGTCACCTGTCCTGAATTTGGCGGTGACACCATGTGGACCAACCTGCATCAGGCGTATGCAGAGCTTTCACCGCCCATGCAGGCGCTTTGCGACGGACTTACCGCGTTGCACGATGCGCATCCGCACAATCGCGAAGACCAAATGGCCATGCATCCGGTGGTTCGCATTCATCCAGAAACCGGCAAAAAAGCACTCTATGTGAATGAGCATTTCACGCGTCGGCTGGTGGAAATGAACGCCACCGAGAGCAAGGTGGTGTTGGAGTACCTAACCGAGTGGGTGAAGAACCCGCGCTTCACGGTGCGCTACCACTGGACCCCGGGCACCATTGCTATCTGGGATAACCGCTGTACTCAGCATTTTGTGCTCAATGACTTTGAGGGCGAGCGCATTATTCAGCGCGTTACCGTTATGGGTGATGTGGTGGAAGCAGCCCAGCCAAGTCAATGGCAGCCATGGATTCGTCCCGGACGTCTGTCCGCGACAACGCGCCTAGATCGGCAACTGAATCGGTATATGAGAAATAAAGCTGCGGAAACCGCCGATTAGGGGTGTCATGGTAAGCGGTAAAGTAGCGGCTACGGGTAGATATTGACCACGGGGATGGCGCCATCATCGCGGCTCAAACCCTCGTTTAAGGAACCCGAACGAAATCCACCAAGGTCCATGGCAACAAAACGATAGCCCAGAGCCTGAATGTCGCTTTGCAGGGCGTCTTGGTACTGCAATGCCAGCTCAAACTCTTCTCGGAGAATTTCCAGGCGGGCCACCTCGCCATGGTGACGGACCCGAAACTGACTGAAACCATAACTTGCCAGCACGTTTTCCGCTGCCTCTACCTGGGCCAACAGCGTTTGGTTTATCGCCGTACCGTAGGGGAATCGACTGGACAAACATGCGGCCTGGGGCTTGTCTGCGTTTTCTAGACCTAGGTGTTTAGCCAGGGCGCGAATGTCAGACTTATGAAAGCCGGCCTCTACTAGCGGAGACTTTACAGCGTGATTGTCTGCAGCAATCAAGCCGGGCCGATGATCGCCAAGATCGTCGAGATTGGTGCCGTTGAGAATATGCGCATAGCCCTGGGCGCGAGTGATGTCCTCAAGCTCGGTATAGAGCGATGTTTTGCAGTGAAAGCAGCGGTTGGTTGGGTTTGCCCGGTAGTCGGCCTTGCTCAACTCGTCGGTCACGATGATCTGATGTGCGATACCCCAATCCTCGCTGAGCCTTTTGGATAGCGCGAGGTCCGTGCGCTTGAGGCTGGCAGAGCCAGAGGTCACCGCTAATGCTTTTTTGCCGAGTACCTGACCTGCAACATAGGCCACTAAGGAAGAATCAATACCGCCAGAAAAGGCGACCACTGCGCTACCGTAGCCGCGAATTATTATTTCCAGCTGTCCGTACTTTTGTTCCAGTTCCGGGGTCATAGATGACATCAAAGTCTGTTTATTCGGTTTGCCAAAAAGCCTGCGCCAAAGCCGTTGTCGATATTTACCACGCTCACGCCTGACGCGCAGCTCGTCATCATGCCAAGCAGAGCGGCAACACCATCAAAGGCGGCACCGTAACCGACACTGGTAGGCACCGCGATGATGGGCTTGTCGACCAGGCCGCCGACGACACTTGGCAGCGCGCCTTCCATGCCCGCGACAACGATCAATACACGAGCACTGCGCAGCTCGTCCAGGCGCGCAAGCAGTCGGTGCAGTCCGGCGACGCCCACATCGTAAATGCGCTGCACGTTGTTGCCATAAAATTCCGCGGTGAGCGCGGCCTCTTCTGCCACATGCATATCAGACGTGCCTGCACTGACCACGGCGACGGTGTGTTCGAGAGGTTGGGGCAGATGATCATGCCACCACAGAAGCTGGGACATGGCGTGGTATTGGGCGTTGGCCGGCAAGTTTTCAAGCTGATCGAATGTTGCCTGATCAAGCCGGGTCACCAGTACGCTGGTGCCGCGATCCACCATGGCTGCCACAATGTCAGAGATCTGCCCGGCAGTTTTGCCGGCGCCGAAAACTACTTCCGCTGAGCCTGTGCGCCGTGCGCGATCGGTGTCGAGCACCGTATGACCCAGGTCGGTAAAAAACTGGGCGCGGATTTGTCGGGCGGTTTCTTCGCCGTCGATCCGTCCTGTTTTGAACGCTGTGAGTAATGCCTCTAACTTGTCAGAGGCAGCGATGGATTCTTCTGAGTTCACTGAGCTTAGGATTGTCCAACGGTGCCCGCAATTTTCAGCGCAGCAATGGCCTCGTCGTCCATTCCAAAGTCGCGCAAGATCTGCTCGCTGTGCTCGCCTATCCGAGGCGCTGGTCCTTGGGGTTTAACGTCGGCAGTAGCAAAGCGCATGGGAATGTTCACGGTTGTATAGGTCCCAAGCTGCGGATGCTCGATGGTGGGAAACATGCCCAGTTCTTGGGCATGAGGGTCCTGGGGCACTTCATGCAAGCCCATTACGGGACCCCAGATAAGATTGGCGGCGTCGAAAATTTTGCCCCACTCGTCACGAGACTTCGCCGCAAGGGCGGTATCAAAAATTTCGATCAACTCAGCCATGTTGCGATAGCGGGCTTTGGAATCGACAAAGCGCTCATCGTCGATAATCTCTTGCAAGCCAATGGCCTCACACAGTCGCGACCAATAGGCCGCATCGGGCAGCATGTTAAAGACGACCCAGTTGCCGTCGCCGCAGGGGAAGCGGTTACCCGTAATGGTCAGCAGCTCGTCGCGGCGACGTTTGCGCACCGGCATGTGATCCACCGCAGTTACCGCATAATCCGAGGCCTGAGTCCAAACCGCGGCCTCGTATAGCGACGTTTCTACGACCTGGCCTTCGCCAGATTTTTCGGCGAGGCGCAGCGCGCCCAAAATCGCGCCGACCATGGCCAGCCCCGTGGTGTGATCACCCTGAGCCGGGCGCGCCATGGGCACCAGGCCGTCGTCGCCTTCACGCATAGAATCATACAAACCTGAGCGACCAAAAAAGGCGGTCACGTCATAGCCCGGCCGCCAGGCATCAGGCCCAGACGTGCCATAGCCCGTGAGGGTTGCGTGTACGAGTTTTGGGTTGACCTTGAACAGGCTCTCCGGGTTTAGGCCGAACTTAACTTGGCGTTTGGTGAGCAGGTTACACATGAAGATGTTGGCCTTTGTTGCCAGCTGCCGGACCAGCTCAGCCCCTTCGGGTTGATCCAGTGCCACGGCGATGGATTCTTTACCGCGATTGTCCACGTCGAATTGAAAGTCGTAGTCTTTGAAGGCCTCATCGAAGCGCTCGCCCTTCACAGGTCTGCTCATACCGCGCATGGGGTCACCGCTGATGGGTTCGATCTTGATGACCCTGGCACCCATGTCGGCGAGCACCGCTCCGGCGCTTGGCGCCGCCATCCAGTTGTCGATCTCTAGTACTACAACGTCATCTAAGGGTGCCGCCATGCTCAACCTCTCCCAATAAATTCCAAGCAGGGATTACAACGAAGGGGGAGTGCGGGTGCAAGGAGTATTGGCTTTTTGAGAGTGTTAGCGAATGTGTCGGCTACATCACATGCAGGGATTTGGGCCCAAAACGGTAGTGAGCTATCGTCACTTGGACGTCTTCTTTCTTGGTAAGCGGCGGCAGGTAGGTTTTTCATATAGGGGGTTCAATGAAAGTCTATGGCGATACCCAATCGGGCAACTGCTACAAAATTAAGCTCCTGGCTGGGTTGCTGGACATCCAGCACGAGTGGATCCATGTCAGTGTCCTCGGAGGCGAAACTCAGACGCCTGATTTTTTGAATAAGAACCCAAACGGCAAGATTCCGGTGCTGGCGCTTGGAGGTGGACGTTTCCTGTCTGAGTCAAATGCGGTGATCAATTTTCTGGCAACGGGCACTGCGCTTCTGCCCGAGGACCCGCTTCAGTATGCGAAGGTTCAACAGTGGCAGTTTTTTGAGCAATACAGTCATGAGCCATTTATTGCGGTGGCCAGATTCATTGCAAAGTTCCTAGGTTTACCGGAGGAGCGCAGAGCCGAGTACGAGTCTAAGCAAGAAGGCGGCCACAAAGCGCTGCGGGTTATGGAGCAGCAGCTTCAGCAGACGCCCTACTTGACGGGAAGCCAATTGAGCACTGCGGATATTGCGTTGTACGCCTATACCCATGTCGCGGGTGAGGGCGGCTTTGACTTGACCAGCTATTGCGCGATTGAAGCATGGCTAGAGCGCATTCGGTTGGAGCCAAAATACGTTGCGATGCAATGAAGTACTTATCTCGCCTAAGGACGAGCTGCATCCAAAATCTTCAACATGCGCTTTAGCGCAAAGTGGCGATAGCTGGTCAGAACAAGATCCTCAATCTCCGCCATATCCTGATGACTGTGGATATCTAGGTTCAACCAACCTCGGTGACCGATGTATTGCGGTATGCGATATCGAGGGTCTGCGGTGCGCAGAGCCTGCTCTTCGCCTCCGGCCCAGATGCTGAGCTCTAGGCGACCGCGGTAAAAATGCAGGGTACAAAAATTTTTCTTACCCGCGCGAAAACATGGGGTGCCAAATTGTTGGTCTGGCGACACTTCAGGTAGCGCTAGGCACAAGTCGCTGATCATGGCCCGAACGGCCGCAATCTCCGGGCGTTGGAACGGGTCGAATTCCTCTGGATCAATCCCTTCGATGGGTGGTTCTATCTCTAGTGCCTCGCCTTGCAGCATTCCCACGCGTTCTGGAGCCACATAGGAATAAGCCTCGTAGATGCGTTGACTGATAATCTGCCAGTCGAGACCCTGGTCTAGGTTAACTCCCAGCCAGCCGCTAGGGCCGACATAGGGTGGAATAAAGTAAAAGGCCTCGTTCTCCTCTACATAGAAAGTTTGTGCACCTGGCGGACTGTGCAGCCATAGCGCGATGCGCCCGTCACCGTGGTGATTGATCTGAAAGATGGCAAAGGTCTTGTCGGCAACCCGAAAATTTGGTCTGCCTCGGCTCATTACCTCACTGGTTTCTGGCATGCCCAGGCAAATTTCGCGCACCGCGTCGGTGATGTTCTTACCCATATTCGTCAGGTCCCCGCAGTGGTTGGGTTGGCGTGGTAGACTAACTGGATCACTGAGTTGGCCATACCCTTGCAGCAATCTTCCGCTTCAGAACACAAACCATTTCTCGGTTGGAAGATGGTCTTAGTTGCCTTTTGTATCGATTTCGTCGCGGTGGGTTTCTTTTTTTATTCCTATGGGGTGTTTTTTAAAGCCATCGCTGCAGATTTTGGTGGGTCTCGCCTAGGTGTGGCCATTGGCCTGACCGTCACCAGCACCGTTGGAGCCATCGTTGCTCCCTATGTGGGTCGTGCGTTGGATAAGTTTCCCTTACGCAACGTCATGGGCGTCGGCGCACTCTTCATGGCCGTTGGATTTTTGGGGCTCTCCTTTGTGCAGAATGAACTGCAGTTTTATCTGGTGCTCGGCCTGTTCATTGGCTTTGGTGCCAGCAGTATGGGTAATTTGGCCACCAGTAAGCTGGTGGCTAATTGGTTCGACAGGCGTCGCGGCACAGCGCTTGGCATCGCCGCTGCCGGGGTGTCTTTGTCTGGTGTGGTCATGCCCTATATCAGTGCTGAATTGATTGAGAATTTTGGCTGGCGACAAGGCTTCTTAGCGTATAGCGCGTTCACGTTTTTCGTCGTGGTGCCGCTGATTTTTCGATTGGTGATCTCTCGTCCTGAGGATGTGGGTATGCGCCCAGACGGGGCGATTGTTTCTGCGAAGACGACAGATGCTGGCGAGTCGGTACAGGCCCCAGTGGCAAAGCCGCGCATGCTCGAGCTCTTCAAGGACCACAATTTCCGGATGATCGTGCTGACGTTCTCGCTGATGTTCTGCTGCATGAGCGCCACGTTGACCCATATGATTCCGCGCCTAACGGACTTTGGTTATACCCTAGTAGAAGCATCCCTCGTCATGTCCATGTGCGCGGGATTCGGAGTGGTGGGTAAACTCAGTTTCGGTTGGTTGAGTGATCGTTTTTCAGTGCGCAAGGTCATGGCAGTTGTCATTACCGCCCAGTTCAGCGGTCAGTTTCTGATGTACGGATCACTCGACTACTTCACCTTTGCCATCGGCGCGTGTCTATTTGGTTACGGAGTGGGTGGCGTAGTACCGATGCATGGCGCCGTGGTGGGTAAAACGTTCGGTCGTGATCGCTTTGGTGCTGTGCTTGGTTTGATG
>JADHNQ010000131.1 GCA_016779425.1 Pseudomonadales bacterium
CGAACGCAATGACAATGAGCACCTGGTTAAAGGTGCTACTCACTTTTTGCGTACCCTACTGTGTGTCGTGGTACTCGGCGGTGAAGACCGATTCAGCCAACATCCCTTAGACGCGGATTCCTGCCTCGGTAAGGGGATCACCCGCGACCCGTACATGCCGCATGATGCGAGGCTTGTCATAATTGTAGGGCCGAGCGCGATGCAGCACGCAGCGGTTATCCCACATCACCACATCGCCAGGTGTCCAGGTATGGCCGAACACGCGTGGCGGCTGACAGGCGAATACCATCAATCGCTCGAGTAGCGCCTCGGACTCAGACTCGGATAATCCCGGGATGCCGTAAGCGTGACGCCCAATGAATAGAGCCGGGCGCTCGGTTACCGGATGCAGTTTTACCAGTGGCCGCAGCGGGACGTCCTGGTCATTCAACCCATAGGAAGCACCCTTGGCAGGATTGTGGCCAACCTTGGACTGGCTGTAGAACAACGAGTGATAGGCCGCAAGATCGGCGATTTGCTCGCGAGTCGGGTTATCAAGGGCATCGTAGGCAGCGCGCATATCGGCCCATTCGGTTTGGCCACCCTCTTCGGGCACGACCTGGGCGGCCAGAATCGAGGCGCGAGCCGATAGCGGCATATAGGTACTATCTGTGTGCCATCCCTCGTTACCCTTGAGAATCTTAAAGTGGTCGCTTTCGGCATCTACTGCGCTGCCATCAATCTTTCGATTGCTGATAGGGACGGACTTGCGATCTGTCACCAACTGCTCCAATTCACCAATGCGTTCGCCTAGGGCGACGTGCGCTGCCTCTTCAATATGCTGGCCGGTAAACACCAATACTGCGTGCTCATACCATGCGGCTTCAATGACCGCCCACTCTTCATCGCTAAGATGATTCAGGTCCACGCCGGTCACTATCGCGCCGAAGACTGTCGTTTCAGTTTTTTGTATCGGTTCTATGCGCATCTTCACGCTCCAATCCTTGGTGAGCCTGTCCTTAGCTGGTGCCAATGGATAACAAATTTTCCACCGGTTGGTAGAGTTCTTCCAAATAGTTCACATCTTCAGGGGCCAATTCAATGGCCGCGGCCGCGACCAAGTCTTCTAGCTGGCTCACCTTGGACACGCCAACAATCGGCGAAGTTACCTCGGGCCTGCCCTTCAGCCAAGCAACGGCGATTTGCGCCGGCGAACACTCGTATTTACTGGCGGTTTCTATCACCCGTTCTGCAATCGGGAACACATGATCGCCCTGGTAGAGACCTTCCGTACGTTTGCGATCCTGTCCCTGTGACCGACTTGTGCTGCCACCGCTGAATCCGCCTTGGTAGGAACCTGCCAAAATACCCCGCGCCAGTGGCGACCATGGTGTTAGCGCGACACCAGTGCTCGCACAATAAGGGTTCATTTCGCGCTCTTCCTCGCGATAGACCAGATTGTGGTGATTTTGCATCGACACGAACGGCGTCCAGTTGTTCATCTTTGCCGTGAGTTGAAGCTCAGCAAACTGCCAAGCAAACATAGATGAACCACCGAGATACAGCACTTTGCCCTCTTTTACCGCGTCGTGAAGCGCTTCAAGGGTTTCTTCAATAGGGGTGCGCGCTGCTCCTGGAATGCCGTGTGGATGGCGGTGGATGACCAAGTGGTCAATATAATCATGGCCCGTGCGCTGCAAACAGGCATCGATACCCTCCCGAACATGCTTTCGCGATAGGCCACCCTGGTTGGCACCGCGCCCCATGGGCATGGCTATTTTTGTGGCGAGCACATACTCGTCTCGAGGCAACAATTCCTTTAACAGCGCACCAACTACCTCTTCAGAGGCTCCAAGGCCGTAAATATCCGCACAATCAAAGTAGAAAAGGCCATGGTCTAAGGCAGCTTTGACAATGGGTCTCGCTTCATCCAGCGTCAGGGTCCAGTCACCTTGGTGCCCGCGACCGGGAATACCAAAATTCATAGTGCCAAGACAAAGTTCAGACACGCGAAGCCCGCTGTTACCCAGTTGAACCGCTTCTAACATCCCTCTCCCTCACTCGTTGTAATAGGTTCCAGGTCGTTTTTATAACAGAAATCCCTCGGCACAAGTGCACCTACTATTTCCTCAACGCCACAGGCTTTGCTAACGTCCGTCTTTAAAAAATGTGAGCAACATTATGAAACAGTCCATCGCCGTGGTTGGGGCAGGCATTTGCGGCCTTTTTACCGGTCTATCGCTCGCGCGTAAGGGTTTCGACGTGACGCTATTTGAGCGAGACGTCCCGCCACCCCAAGGCAATGTTGAAGACGCCTTCTTCTCTTGGCAGCGCCGGGGGGCAGCACAGTTCCGACACCCTCACGCATTCCTTGGATTAATGTGCAGTGTGCTCGGCGAAAATTATCCGGACTTACTCGAAGAATTACTCGCCGCCGGTGCGCGCAAGCTGACCTTTGAAGACATGGTGCCAGATCATCTAACCGATCAATATCAGCCGGAGCCAGGTGACGAAAAGCTTTGGATGTTGCTGTGTCGGCGCGCGACGATTGAGACGGTCTTGCGTCACTACGTCGAACGCGAACCCAATCTGAGAATCCAAAGCCAAACCTACGTCACCGATGTGATTGTCGAAGAGACCCGGTCAGAGCACGGCGAGTCTGTCCTTAACGTTACGGGTATAGAGCTCACCGATCGACACAACCAAAACGCTAAGACCGTTCACAGCGCGGACGTCATTGTTAATGCGTCGGGTCGGGCGGATAAATTCTTTGGGTGGCTGCAAGCCAAGGGCGCGGATATTGTCGAACAGCGTGATGATGCTGAGATTGTCTATTACACCCGACACTACGCCTTGAATGAGGGCGTGAGCGAGCCGAAGAGAGACAGTGAAAATCCTTCCGCAGGCGATCTAGGGTATTTGAAGTATGGGGTCTTCCCCGGAGACAACGGCCACTTTGCCATTATTGTTTGTCTGCCGAACGAGGAGGCTGAGCTACGGGAGGCGGTCAAGGATGGCGACAAGTTCGACCAAATTTGCATGAACATCCCCGGCCTCGTGCCATGGATATCGCCCGAGGCGGCAACCCCCACCACATCGCCCTTTGGCATTGGTCAGATTCACGCGGTCTGGCGGGACTATATTCCCAGTGACACCAGCACTAAGCTGCTGAATTACTTTGCCGTTGGTGATGCTGCCGCGCGCACTAATCCGCTTTACGGACGCGGCTGCAGCACCGGCACCCTGCACGCACATCTGCTTAGTGAGGTGCTGGGCAGCGAATCGGACCCTTGGCAGCGGGCTGTCGCGTTTAAGGCTAAGACCGAGGAAGAAATTCGGCCGATTTTTAACGCCAGCCTTAACGAGGACAAAAATGGCATCAAGAAAGCTGCCGCTCTTCGTCAGGGGCGCAGTTTAGACAAGGCCAAATCCGTCAAACAGTGGTTTGCCCTTGCCTTTGGTGATGCCCTGGTTGCCGCCGCCAAATATCAGCTGCACGTTCACCGAGGCATCATGCGCACCGTGAACTTAGTCGAAAAGCCTGGCGGTTTTTTAAAAGACAAACGCATCAGAAATACCGTGTTTCGCTACATGCTGCGGGGTCGCAAAAAGAATGCCGCAGCACGCATTCAGCGCAGCATTGACCGGGACGAAATGATCAAGGTGGTTGGCGAGCCTACCTAGGGCAGGCAGTCTTAAACCAGCAGCTACGCATTCAAAAGCAAACAATCGGGGAACCGTTCAATGAAAAATCTATTCTCAGTCGAAGGCAGAGTCGTCGTGGTCACCGGTGGTTCCAGAGGTATCGGCGAAATGATCGCTGCCGGATATCTAGCCAATGGTGCCAAGGTCTATATCACTTCGCGAAAGGCTGAGGTTTGCAATGCGACGGCTCAGCGATTGGCCGAAGCGTGGGGGGGAGAATGCATTTCCATCCCAGCCGATATGGCTACCCTTGAGGGCATCGAAGGCTTCGTGAGCGAGCTATCGAGCAAAGAATCCCACGTCGATATATTGGTGAATAACGCCGGCGTCGCCTGGGGCGCACCATTGGAAGATTTCCCGGAGGTTGGCTGGGACAAAGTTATGGACACCAATGTGAAAGGCGTATTTTTCCTCACCCAGAAACTGCTGCCACTGCTCGAGCAAAATGCCGCTCATGACGCACCTTCACATGTCATCAACGTGGGTTCCATCGACGGCATCAAAACACCGATCTTCGACAATTTCTCTTATGGCCCCTCAAAAGCAGCCGTCCACCACCTAACTCGGGTGCTCGCAGCTCACCTGATTAAGCGCAATATTATTGTCAATGGCATTGCGCCTGGTCCCTTTCCCACCTACATGCTCAGTGCGGGTGTCGGCGCTGGCGGCGATACCGAGAACACCGACTGGGATGCGCTTGGCAAGAGTAACCCGCGTGGGCGTGTGGGCACGCCAGAGGATATTGCCGGCCTGGCCATATTCCTAAGCTCTCGTGCCAGCGGCTTTACCGTCGGCGACGTCATCACATGTGATGGTGGCTCGGTGGTTTCGTGATCGTTAGTTAAGCTCGCGTTTTTGAATGCCAGGCGAATACATGGCGATTAGGCGCTGATCCTGCTCGTAATTGGCGGCCGCTGTGGCGGGAATCGATCCTCGTAATACTTGGACTGCTTGATCAACGGCCTTAAGTTCAGCTAGGGCCGCCTCGTCAAGTGGCAGGCGCTCAGTGAGGACTGCGAGTCGACTGATCAGTGCCTGACACCGGTCGGCAGACTCCACAAATTTGCCCGCCCATGCGCAAAACGCCATATAAATATAGAGCGTCTCTCGTAGACCAAAGTGGCTAACCTCGCTGGTATCCAGGGGTGACGCGACCGCAACCTCGTTCAGTTCTGCAACCCCCTGACTCATCTCAGCAAGGAACGATCCGTACCTCGGGGTGAGCGTCAGTCCATGACTGCTGCGCTCGAGGCAATAGTAGTTGGCCTTATCTCCACGATCAGACTTGATGACGAGATGAGATAGCGTTGCACAGCAAGCCACCCAGCTTTTGTACCCGCTGACCTTAGTTTCGCCGTTGAGTACTGTGGCGGTAACACCGGGTAATACAGGCTCACCCTTGCGGTCTTCGGACACCGCGAATGCCGCCATACTTTCAGCGGGCAACTGCGCAAACGTGTGTCGTAAGGCGCACTGATACCCCGCCACAAACACCCAAGCCAACCGATCTGCCAGTAAGCCTCCTCGCACCGCCTGAGCTTGTCGTGAGGTCAGCGGGGCAACCTCGCGCAACCAAACGTTCGTATAGGCCCTCTCGTCGGCAAGTACTGTTTCCAAGTGGCAGTTGAGTGCCTCAGGGTAATCAATACTCATACCGGCGACGTGCCTTGAACTTGCAGGCGATGGATCAAACGAGGATCTTCACCGTGATCGTGCACGGCATAATGAAGCAAGCATCGGTTGTCCCACATGACCAAGTCCCCGGCCTGCCACTGATGGCGCGCTTGATACTCCGGACGAACGCAGTGCTCATACAGATAATCGAGAAGCGCTTTGCTTTCTTGCCGCGACCAATCCTGAAACTGACGCGTAAACGCGCGGCATACATAGAGCGCTTTCTCTCCAGACTCATCATGGGTGCGTACCACAGGGTGTTCAGCCTCGGATGCCTGATCGGGGTCTTGACCATAGAGCCGGGCAAGATCTTTTGCTGAATGCGTGGCGACAAGTGAGCCGACAAGTTTTTTCATACCTGCGCTAAGTTCTTGGTAAGCCAAAATCTGGTTGGCGAAGGCTGTTTCGCCGCCAATTGCTGGTGCTTCCAGTGCATAAAGCATGGTGAGTTTCGGCGGCGTTGGATCGTAGGTCATATCCGAGTGCCAATGCTGATTCACATCACGAGCCTTACCGCGATTTCGCAGCTCTATAATATTGGGGTAACCGGGCAAACTTCCGTAGGGAAAGGGAATGAGCTCGCCCCAATGTTCGGCGAACGCAATTTGCTCATCCGGCGTTAACTGTTGCTTAGGGAAAACCAGCACATGGTGCTGACAAAAAAGTCTGTTCAGTTCCTTCGCGGTGCTCGCATCAACCGCGCGCACATCCAAATCTTCCACTATCGCTCCCAAGGGGGCGGCCATTTGTCTTACGCGCATCGAATAATTCCAATTACCTTCAGGTGAGCACTTAACCATAACCAAGGAAATATGCCGCTGCAAAAGCCCCTTGGGATTCAGCCGTCAGGGTACACTGACCCTTTCGCTGATCCTGGAAGCAACCATGCCGCTGAGCACCCAAACCATTGGTACCCAAACCCAGACATTTGAGCATCAGGTCGATGCCCGCTGGCTGATGGCCTACGCCGCAAGTCTCGGCGACTTGAATCCATACTATATGGACACCACCAAACCGATAATTGCGCATCCGGTCTTCCCCGTCTG
>JADHNQ010000132.1 GCA_016779425.1 Pseudomonadales bacterium
GCGAGGTGAAGAGAACTGCGGATTTCTGTCTGCTCAGCGCTTTACAGCCGTGCACTCCAATTCTAGAGCTGCGCCCAATGCCAAACCGTCAGCCCCAAACGCGCTTCTCGCGGGATAGGGTGGTTTAAAGTAGCTGGTATAGATTTTATTGAAATCAGCCCACTCATCGATGTTGTCGATCATGACCAAACACTTAACAACGTCATCCAAATCAAGGCCCATCTGGTCTAGGTGATTCTGCATCTGCCTGAAAATTGCGTGTGATTCGGGGACTAATCCACCGTCAACTAACTCCCCTTCAAGGTCGGTACCTACCAAACCGGAGAGAAAAACCAGTTCACCACTGACAACTACAACGTCAGAGAACGGGAAGCCCTGATCTATTGTTTCTTGAGAACTATAAAATCTGCCTGCCGCAGTTTTCTTTAGAACACCACTATCGCGACTCCCGTGGTCATCGGCAAAAGCAAGTGCACAGATAAGCAATGAAGGAATTAGCCATAGAGTTTTTAGTTTCATCGGATTGGCCTTGAACAATTTGAATTGAGTAATGCCTTGTTTCTGCATGCATCCTATTGGGTGAGCGTCTGTGTTAGCAAAGTGGCAGATAGGTTTGTGATGAAACGATACTGCTGAAGTCGTCACCCGTAACACGGGATTTACTGGCTTGACCGCAGGCTGTCCTTGCGTGGGCGACCACGCTGCTTTCCTACCACATTATCGTCGTTTCGAGGCCCTCTGAAGAGAAAGTGTTGCCCTGCTTAATGTTGCCCATTAGATTGTTTGGCGTGGAGGAATTATGACAAGCATACGTTGGATTTGGCTAAGCATTGGATTGATCTATGCAGCTTTTTTTGGGTGGTACACGTCTTTTGGCGGGCCGCTGACCGAGCAGGAGATTAATCACTATTTGAAACTTTTTGAGCAGCGAGGCGTTGCTGAAGAGCAATACGCGATGCTCGAGCAATTCATGCGCTCAGACACTGGTGATGACTTCGTCATGCTCAACAATATTGATATGTACGAGAAGCCTCTTCAGGTTGAGGGGGTCGAACCCGGTGACAGCAGCGAAGACGTGCTGGATAAATACATGGAATACATGTACCCCGCGTTGTTCGCTCGGGCCAGTCACCCGGTGTTTTTCGGCGATGCTGCCAGTATCGCAATGGAACTTTTGAACACGCCGGGAATGGAAGTCTGGTCTCAGGGCGCCTTGATGCGCTATCGCAGTCGTCGTGACTTTTTCGAAATCACGACTAATCCGGCATTTTCTGGTTCTCACGATTTTAAGATCGCAGCGCTGCGAAAAACCGTGGCCTTTCCTTTAGACCCGTGGTTCCACCTAGGCGACCCGCGACTGGTGCTGGCCTTGTTCTTGGGTTTTTTAGGCACGGCGCTAAGTTGGCTTGAAGCGGCCCGTCGCTTTTCGAATCTTCAAAGCACAGACTGACTTTTAAGCAGGAGTTTCCTATTGGCGAGATCTCTTTAGCAGCTCGCACACCACACAAGACACGAGGCAAGTTGATGGACGCCTATTTATCGCCCATAGCCCCATGTCGCCCAGCTGGGCGCGCATAAATCTCTTAAGAAGGGTTTGAGGGTTCTGCAGAGAGTTCGAGCCCACACACCAACTTCTGGTATCTCCACAGAAATCTGATTTAATCAGCAGAGCAGCCCTAGGCTTGCTCAACGAAGCAACTCTGTCGGGCAGTCGCGTGGTCGGAAGTCTCTGTCAGGAGTAAGAATAACAACGCACCACTAAGGAGCGCAGAGTATGGCGAGTTTGAGCCGCAGTGATTTGATCAAAATCAAACGCTTCAAAGAAAGTAAACCGCTTTTTGATCGTATGATGCAGCGCGCGCTATGGTTTTATCTCGGCTCGAGTCTATTGCTGATCGGGGCGCTAACTCTGGTCGGTTCCGATCAAACTCTCGCAGGTCTGTTAGCTATCAGCGCAATTGCCGCCCTAGTTCCCACCATCAAACCCAGAGCGACGGGTAAAGTCGTCGCGCTCGTGGAGCGGAACTACGATCTGTGGATGCGCCAAAATAAGATCGCTGCCTACTCCCGCAAAACCAGTGCCTTTCTGTTGAAGACGGACGATGCGGATCAAACGGAACAGTTCCACGATCCGGTCTGCGATGAGTGTTGGCACGAGAACGAAGCTCTATTCAACATGGATGAAAATCGAGTCCTTCGACAAGCCGATGTTGAGAGTGGCGCCCGGGTGCAGCGTCAGTCCGTGTCGCAACTTGATTTGGCGGACTACTACTGGGCACGCATGTCGTTGAGTACCGCATTGACGCTATACGTCACCTTCCGTGAGGTGACGGAAGCAGCGCTTGTCGATTGAGTTGTCTCCGCGAAGCTGTGGAGCCTCGCGTTTTCTTCGCTAGCTCGTCAGCGCTCTAACAAGATTCATGGCTACAGCGGTAGCACTTATCGAGCTACCAATCATGATGGCCCGGTCACTCCATTGTACACCGACAAAGATCCAGCCAATCGCGCTGACAACGTAAGCAATTTGACCCTGCATCACTAATCCAGCGGACATCAGGAAGATTCCGCTGACTGAGAGAAAAGTGGCGACCCATTTGACGTACCAATCTATCGTGCCGACGGGTGTCGTTGACTTGAGGTCGTCGTTCTCTGCCTGAAGCTCACGCAGCTCATCGATCAGTCGCTTCTTTTCCGTGGCAAGTTCAACCGCCAGCTGGCTCGCGCGGCTGGTTCTGCTGGATGGAGCAGTATATTGATCTGGCATGTAAGAGACGGCTGAAGGCAGTTCCGGTTCTCGTGGGCTCATAATCGTTTCTCGGTCAAAGCTTTGTGTAACGGGTCGGACTTTAGGCTTCCCTTTATATTGGCGGTGCGCAAAGTGGCGGCATAATCTGCCTTTTTTGAGATGAGTCAATCTTTTTTTGCGATCTTGAAAAAATTAATTAAAACAGCAGGTTAGCGATTATTTAGGGGTCTAAATTAACGTGCTATTTGAACCTCTTTTGAGCCCGGAAATCAGAGGCGAAAACCTAGAGTTGGAAGGATTTGAGGACTAGCAGCGGGGGGTTGAAAAAAAGCGACCGCGCGCACCAAGCGTAAAATCAGCTTTTTTCGGGTAAAAATGATGTTGAGGAATAGTGCGAGAATAGACAGAGGTTATTTGTCTTTTCGCATGCTTTGAGTATGAAACGTTAGCACGCTAATCATTTCGCTCGATTTGCGCTGACTTCCTGGGAGTACGTCATGAGTGATTATTTTCTGTCGGATAAATCAGCCCCCACTGGTGGCGTATTTGATCCATCACACGCATCAGACTCAAACTGTCTGCAAGGGGCATGATTTCACTTTCGGTTTTGCCTGCGAGCAAGCAGTCCACTACTTCCTGCGCTTCGAATTGGTAGCCATTGCCGTCATAAGGCAGGTGAACCACTTCCGCTGTTTTATTTCGGCGTTGAACGATCATCTCCTTGGCCCGCCAGAACTGTTTGGGCAAGTGAATATGACCGTGAGAGCCATAAATCGAGGCGCTCATTGATGTTTGGGTGCGCAGCGCTGACGCCAACACGCTGATCTGGCCCTGGGCGTGGCGCAGTAGATAGGCCGATTGCTCATCAACCCCTGTGATCGCCTTGTGGGCAACGCTGGTAATTTCCTCCGGCTCGCCGAGAAGTAGCGTTGCAAAGGCAAGTGGGTAAATACCAATGTCCAGCAGTGCACCGCCGGCTAGATCCAGATTGAAAAGACGGCTGGACGGATCAAAGGGTGCGCGAAAACCGAAATCCGCCTGCAACATTCTAACCTCACCGATCTCGTTCTCCGCCAGCCGTCGCTGCAGATCTCGAAGCAGAGGTATGAAGCGCATCCACATCGCCTCCATCAAAAATAGTTTGTGCCCTTGGGCTGCAATTACCATTTCGGTCACTTGGGCCGTATTCAATGCAAAAGGTTTTTCGCATAGGACATGTTTACCTGCCTGCAGGCAAAGCAGGGTGTTCTCGAAGTGCAGGGTATGCGGCGTGGCGATGTAGACCACATCGACATTAGGATCTTGGGCAAGCGCCTCGTAGCTGGCATGGGCGTGGGCAATACCATGGGCATTGGCAAAGTCACTGGCGCTTGATTGCGTGCGTGAGCCTACGCTCACCAGCTCGGCATCGCGCACATGGCGCATCGCCTTCGCAAACTCGGCCGCGATGAGCCCAGTACCAAGAATTCCCCAGCGTGCGGGTTTGTTCATTGCCGGCATATCAAAAATCCAGAATCGTGAGAGAAAGACGCAAAGAATGTTAACCTTCTTAGCCAGGGTACCGTGATGCTACGGCAGTGATGTGCCTGAAGTATCGGTCGTTTTTTGGAAGCAATATGTCGCAAATGTCCTTAGAAGAAGCCGTCAGATCCCGACGTTCCGTCCGCGGTTTTCTTAACCAACCTGTACCGCAAGACGTTCTTAACAAGATTTTTGATATTGCCCGCTGGTCTCCCTCAGGGACCAATATGCAGCCATGGCAAACCTATGTGGCCTCCGGTTCGCTTCGCGACCGGCTCCGCGCTCAAATGATGGAGCGAGTGCAGTCGAAAGTGCCGCCGAGCCAAGACCATAAGGAGCCCAAACGAAATATTGGGCAGGTCTACAAAGACCGACGCCGTGAATGTGCAGCCGTTTTGTATCGAGCCATGGATATCGAATGGGACGATAAGCCGGCCAGAGCTTCTGCGAGCTTCCGCAATTTCGAACTTTTCGATGCACCCCATGTGGCGTTCTTGTGCATGGATGAAGGCTTTGGTCTGGGCAGTGCTTGGGATGTTGGCATGTACGCTCAAACCCTGATGCTGGCAATGACCGCAAACGGATTGGCGAGTTGTGCCCAGGGGACTATGGGCCATCATCCAGATTTAGTGCGAGAGGCCTTCGGGCTAGGTGATGAGGTGAAAGTCCTCTTCGGCATCAGCTTCGGCTATGAGGATACGTCGATGAAGGTCAATGAGGCACACACCGAAAGAGCATCGCTAGAGGATACCGTTACGTTCAAGAGTTAGCGTTTGGTAAGGCTCAAGTGTTCAGCCCTCGGCTGAACACCGACAGCAGGGTGGCCAAGTTCTCTGACTTCGATTTTTCAGAGGCATCCGAGAACAATATGGCGGTGGCGGACAAAAATATGGTGTCAGCGACGGAATCTGGGGGAGGTGTATGCGCAAACGTTGGCAATTCACCGGTGGCGTAAGCCTGATTGACGACCTCCTTAACCATCTGCTGTATCGGTAGCGCACCCTTCTCCTCAATAATTTTGTGATGGTTCTTAACCAGTTCATAGGAGAACGTAGATTTCTGGCTTGAGTCTAAACCCAGCCATAAACGCTGCCGTGCGTCAAAAATGGCGAAGAGCTTGTCGTAGATGGACGCGTCTTCGCCGACCCGCTCAAGGGCATCCATCGATGATTGGACGATCACGGTCAAAAAGAACTCTATGACGCCGCTAAACACCTCTTGCTTGCTGCCGAAGTAGGTATACAGCGCGGCTCTAGATATCTGTGCTTCTTTGGCTACGTCCTGCATGGTGACGTCGCTGTATCCGTTGGCGAGAAACGCGTTTCCTGCGGCCTCTAGAATTTTCTCTCGTCGTTGTGAGCGGGAAGGCACAATAAATCCCTAACGGTTTGTAACCTTCGAAAGAGTGGCAGATCAAAAACGAAATGCCAACGGGAATTAACCATTGGTAGATGAAAATTCTTAGGCGTCTACTTTCGAGCCAACACAATTGCCAGGTGGGATGTAGATTAGACGAGCACCCTGCTCATCCACTGGGTGAAAGGTTGATCTAGGCACATTGTCAGGAAGCCGGCAAACGCCAAGAAAGGACCGAAAGGCATGGGTTGTTCAATTCTCATTCGACGCGCGAGCAAGAGCACGGCAGCGGTACAAAGCGCCGTCAAGGCGGCGATCAGAACAACGCCAGGCAGTGCCTGCCAACCTAGCCAAGCGCCAATAGCCGCCGATAACTTGAAATCGCCGTAACCCATACCCTCTTTGTTACGCAGCAGTTTGAACAGCCAGTAGATTGTCCAAAGCGATAGGTAGCCGACAATGGCGCCGAGCACGGCAGCAGTTGCTGAGGCGAAGTGTGCTTGGGTGTTGATGAGAAGACCCAGCCACATGAGAGGAAGTGTTATCAGGTCGGGCAGCACGTATAAGCGAGCGTCGATCAGGGCGAGGGTCAGTAAAGACAGAGCAAACACCGATGCGAGTAAAAGCTGCAAACTTGGACCGAGGGCCAAGGCAAGAGCCGCAAGCGCGACGGCCCCGGCAATCATGGCCCCTAAATGCTGATTGGCCGCGGAGAATTGAATGGGCGCAAA
>JADHNQ010000133.1 GCA_016779425.1 Pseudomonadales bacterium
TCAGTGGTTGCCAGAAGGTGCGTGCTGTCGGTGTCGAAGGCATCCATCTCCTCGGCCTCTGACACTCCCTGTTCGTATACGAAAACTTCTCGTCGTATCGCCTGCAATGCGCTGCGATCGGACCCATTGGACCAATTCGCCGGCTGTATGTTGATCAATGCTCGGATCGCTTAGCCAGTTCGGGAGCACATCCGATGTATGTGGCGGGCGTTAGCTCCTTAAGCTCCTGCATGGCTTCGGCAGGCAGCTGAAGCTCCTGCAGTATTTCTTGATACACCTGGGCGGATAGACGTCGCCCGCGAGTCACGGCTTTGAGGCGCTCGTAGGGCTCTGGCATCGAGAATTTACGCATGACCGTTTGCACGGCCTCTGCTAGCACCTCCCAGCTATTGTCGAGATCGGCGGCAATGGCATCTGGATTTACATCTAGCCGAGAGAGCCCCTTAATGGTTGCCTGATACGCGATACTGCAGTGGGCAAAAGCGGTGCCCAAGTTCCGCAGCACCGTGGAATCGGACAAATCTCGTTGCCAACGAGATACCACCAGCTTGCTGGCCATGTGATCGAGGAGTGCATTAGCGATGCCTATGTTGCCCTCAGAGTTCTCAAAATCTATTGGATTAATTTTGTGGGGCATGGTCGAGGAGCCGGTTTCGCCCTCGACCTTGCGCTGTTTGAAATATTCAATGGAGATGTAGCTCCAGATGTCGCGGTCGAAATCAAGCAGAACTTGATTGAAGCGCATCTGTGCGTGGCAGAGTTCAGCGATGTAGTCGTGGGGTTCGATTTGCGTAGTCCACGGATTATTCGTCAGGCCCAGGCCTTCGATAAATTGACGAGACAAGTTCGGCCAATTCAGATCCGGGTATGCGACCAAATGGGCATTGAAATTGCCAACGGCTCCGTTGAACTTACCCAAAATAGTCGTCTTGCGGAGCTGCTCGTATTGTCGCTCCAGCCGTGCCGCTACATTTTTGATCTCTTTACCAAGGGTTGTTGGTGACGCGGTTTGGCCGTGCGTCCGAGAGAGCATGGGTAAATCGGCGTTATCGGTCGCGAGCTGTTCCAGGGTGGTGATCAAGGTCTGCATCGTTGGCAGGATCGCGTCTCTCGCGTTTTTGATCATCAGACCATAGGCCGTGTTATTGATGTCCTCGGATGTACAGCCAAAGTGAATCCACTCGTTGACTGCCTGCAGGGTCTGACGTTCCGCAAAGGCTTCCTTTAAAAAATACTCGACGGCTTTCACGTCGTGATTGGTTGTGGCTTCGAGGGCCTTGATCCGAGCCGCATCCTCACCGTCAAATTCATCGGCAATCGCTTGCACAAACGCTTCGTCCTCGGCAGACAAAGGCTGAAATTCTTTGATATCTGGGCATCGGCTGAGAAATAGCACCCAGGCGCATTCGACCTCAACGCGATATCGCATTAGGCCGAATTCGCTGACGATAGGGGCTAAATCGCGCACCTTTGATCGATAGCGACCGTCGGCGGCACCAATGGCGAAAACGGGATCAGCATCAGTCATATATAGCTCTTAGATTTTTTGGTCATTTAGTTGGAATGTGCTCGTGGTTTGTATGGTCGCTCCACCCAATAGCCTATCGCCGTCATAAAAAGCGATATGTTGTCCCGGCGTTATGGCTCGCTGAGGTGCATCAAAACGTACCAAAAACCTGCCGTCTGCGGCTTGGCTAACGAGGCAATCTTGGTCATCTTGGCGGTAGCGTATTTTCGCGCAGCATCGCATGGGTAGCTGCGGCTTGGTAAGCCAATTGACACCGTCTGCTCTGAGCCATGTGCCCAGCAAATGCGTCTCATCTTGCGTGACGGTGAGAGTATTGGTTCTGTGGTTTTTGCCCATGACATACCACGGTTTTTCCGGTCGCCCAGAAAATCCACCCAATTTAATGCCCTGTCTTTGACCGAGGGTGTATTGGTGCAGTCCTCTATGGTGGCCGAGTAGCCTACCCTGGGGGTCATTGATGGGCCCCGGCCTGTCTTTAATGTATTCGGCCAAAAAATCGTCGAATCGTCGCTCTCCGATGAAGCAAATTCCTGTACTGTCCTTTTTTCGATGATTAGGCAATCCGAGGTCCTCGGCGACTTGCCGGATGTCTGACTTTTGCCAGCCACCCAAGGGAAACAGGCAGCCAGCAAGTTTTTCCGCGGGAACGGCTTGTAAGAAGTACGTTTGATCCTTGCTTTGGTCCAGTCCCTTCAGCACTCGCGGTAAGGTCGCCCTGATGTCCTGGGGGTCTTCGTCGGTTTGCGGCTCCGGGTCACGGCGAACATAGTGACCTGTGGCGATAAAATCGGCGCCAAGCGCGTCTGCGTAGCGTACGAATTGTTCGAACTTTATTTCTCGATTGCACAAAATGTCAGGGTTGGGCGTTCTACCCTTTCGATAATCGGCGAGAAAGTAGTCAAAAACATTGTCCCAATACTCGGCAGCAAAGTTGGCTGTGTGGAGCGTAATCTTAAGGATATCGCATACTTTCTGAGCGTCTTCTAGGTCGGTGACCGCCGTGCAGTATTCTGTTCCATCGTCTTCATCCCAGTTTTTCATAAAAAGGCCTTCTACTTGAAAGCCTTGCCGCAGCAGCAAATATGCGGCGACGGATGAATCAACCCCCCCTGACATCCCAACGATTACCTTGGGTGTTCTCGCAGGCTGCGGTTGTGACGATGAATGACTGCTGGCGCTGCACATAGGTCGTATTAATAACAGTGAAAACGGGCCGTCAGGGATGCACAACGGCGGTGATTCGAATCGCTTCGAAATGATAGCCTAGGATGCGGCTGGGGTCAGGCATGATAACGTTGTGCCGATAATATCGAGGTGAAAAATAGATGGAGCTGAGTCATATCAACGCTGCTGGTGAAGCAAATATGGTGGATGTCGGGGCCAAGGAACAAACCGAACGCTCGGCAACAGCCAGCGGTGTGGTTTATATGCGGCCTGAAACTTTGCAGGCAATTAAGAGTGATGGCCTCGCAAAAGGAGAGGTGCTGGCAGTCGCTCGCGTGGCAGGCATACAGGCGGCCAAAAAATGCTCAGATCTGATTCCACTGTGTCATCCACTTGCGCTCACCAAGGTATCGGTCGGTTTCGAGGAAATTTCCGAACGTGAACTCAAGGTGCTTGCCCAGGCTAAGCTACGTGGTCAAACCGGTGTTGAGATGGAGGCATTGACTGCCGTGAGCATCGCCTGTTTGACGATCTATGACATGTGCAAGGCCGTTGATAAGGCGATGCGCATTGACTCTATCGCACTGGAAGAGAAGATTGGCGGCAAAAGCGGAGAATGGCGCAGGCAAGATGGTGTTACAGATTAAGTTTTTTGCCTCGTTGCGGGAGTCGGTTGGGATAGAAACCCTGACTGCTGAAGCAAGTTCTATGAAAGGACTGCGGGAACAGTTGCAGGCGTTGCTATCGAGTGAGTCGTCTGCGGTTCTTTACGCCGATGGGGTCCAGGTGGCGATAAATCAAAAGTTAATAGCCGAGAATTGGCGTTCCGACGACTTCGAGATTCCTCCCGGCGCTGAGATTGCGTTTTTGCCCCGGGTCACAGGAGGATAGGGCATGGCCACTAGATACATAGAAGTGCAGGAAGCAGACTTCGATTTCGCCGCGCACTATGAGGCGGCGCGTAAACTAGGTGGAACGGATGCGGGTGCTATCGCCGGTTTCGTGGGATTGGTCCGCGAACACAATAAAATTGCCGGCGATGGCGGTGAAGTTAGGTCTCTGACACTAGAACACTACCCGGGTATGACTGAATCAAGCATTGAAGCAATTATCGACGAGGCGGAATCTCGCTGGCCACTACTCGTCACTCGCGTGATCCATCGAGTTGGAACATTGTTGCCGGAAGACCAAATCGTGCTTGTATTGGTGGCATCGGGCCATCGCGATGCGGCATTCGCCGCCGCTGAGTTCATTATGGATTACCTAAAAACCCGCGCGATATTTTGGAAAAGGGAGGCCAGTGCCTGCGGCAACCAATGGATTGAATCTACGGGACAAGATCTTGAGCGCTCGGAAAAATGGCGTACTCAGTAAAGCTAAATCAACGAAAAGTATACTGCTCAAACTGCCCTTGAGTTGCACTGAAACCAAGGCAAGTCTATATTGCGCGCGTCTGAAACCGGAGGGGGTGGGAGACATATAACGCCACACACAAGCGCGCTTGAGCGCCAATCACGCTGTGGTGTTTGTTTCTAATATAAGCGCACTGGGGGATACATGAGCACTGAGCAAAAAATCATCTACACCGAGACAGATGAAGCCCCGCGACTCGCCACGTTTTCCTTTCTGCCCATTATCAAAGCTTTTTCTGATGCCGCTGGCGTTCAAGTTGAGACGCGAGATATCTCGTTGGCCGGCAGAATTTTGGCGAGTTTTCCAGAATGGTTGAGCGAGGATCAGCGGATCGCCGATCATTTGGCCGAGCTGGGAGAGCTAACGCAAGACGAGGCTGCAAATATCATTAAGCTGCCAAACATTAGCGCCTCAAACCCGCAAATGCTCGCAGCGATAAAGGAACTCCAAGGGCAGGGGTATCAACTACCCGAATATCCTGAAGATCCGCAGAACGCCGCAGAACAAGATATCAAGGACCGCTACGATCGGGTCAAAGGTAGCGCGGTTAATCCGGTACTTCGTGAAGGAAATTCGGATCGTCGGTCGACTAAGGCGGTTAAGGACTACGCGAAGAAACATCCGCATTCCATGGGGGATTGGACGGCTGACTCGAAAAGCCACGTTGCTCATATGAATGCAGGGGATTTCTATGCCAGTGAAATCTCAACCACCATGGATCAGGACGATCAGTTATCGATCGTCCTGCGCACCCAAGAGGGTAGCGAAACGCTTGCAACGGGGATTGGGGTCAGTGCGGGCGAAATAGTTGATGCTGCCTTCATGAGCAAGGCAGCCCTCTGCGCCTTTTATGAGGAACAGATAGCCAAGACCGAGGACGGCGTGCTGTTCTCCCTTCACCTCAAAGCCACCATGATGAAGGTTTCAGACCCGATCATATTTGGTCATGCCGTTAAAACCTATTACCGCGAGGCCTTTGAAAAACATGCCTCGGTATTCGCCGAACTGGGCGTTGATGCAAATAACGGCGTTGGTGACGCCTACGATAAAATTCAGAGCCTGCCAGAGGATCAGCAAGCTGAGATTAAGGCTGATCTGGACGAGTGCTTAGTCAAGGGCCCTGACCTTGCGATGGTCAATTCGGATTACGGCATAACGAATCTGCACGTGCCCAGCGACATAATCGTAGACGCTTCCATGCCGGCGGCGATACGAGAATCCGGCAAAATGTGGGGCCCAGATGGCGGGTTGCATGATATGAAGGCGGTCATCCCCGACCGTTGTTACGCCACTGTGTATCAAGAAGTGATCAACGACTGCAAGGCGAAAGGGGCCTTGGACCCAACGATCATAGGTTCTACGTCTAACATCGGCCTCATGGCCCAGAAGGCGGAAGAGTACGGCTCCCACGACACAACCTACGAGATTCCTCAGGACGGAGAAATCGAGGTAGTGAGCGCAAGCGGTGAAGTGCTCCTCGTCCACAGTGTCCAAACCGGCGACATCTGGCGCATGTGTCGGGTAAAGGATGCAGCGGTTCAAGACTGGATTAAGCTTGGTGTTGAGCGCGGTCGGCTTACGGGCAGTGCCGTCATTTTTTGGCTGGACGAAAATCGAGCCCACGACGCTCAGTTGATCGCCAAACTGCACCGGTACTTGCCCCAACACGATACCAGCGGCATAGATATTTCCACTTTGAAGCCCGCAGACGCTACCAAGCGCTCTCTGGAGCTGATGCGTCAGGGTCAAGACACGATTTCCGTCTCCGGCAATGTGTTGAGAGATTACCTAACTGATTTATTTCCAATCTTAGAGCTGGGAACCAGCGCAAAGATGCTGTCGATCGTTCCCCTTATTAACGGTGGGGGACTATTCGAAACCGGCGCGGGCGGTTCAGCGCCAAAGCATGTTCAGCAGTTCGAAGCGGAAGGGCATCTGCGCTGGGATAGTCTCGGAGAGTTTTTGGCACTAGGAGCATCGCTGGAACATCTGGGTAGGGTGTTTGATAACGAAGCGGCAAAATTGCTGGGGGAGACGCTAGACGAGGCAATTGCCGAATTTCTCGATAGCAACCGTTCGCCCTCGCGTCGAGTGAATGAGATCGATAATCGCGGTAGTCACTTTTATCTGGCTAAATTCTGGGCCGAAGCGGTAGCGCGCCAGGATAGAGACCCCTCGTTGAAGCAACGTTTTGCCGCATTGGCCGAGCGCCTGTCAGCATCTGAGGCGCAAATCAACGAAGAGTTA
>JADHNQ010000134.1 GCA_016779425.1 Pseudomonadales bacterium
GAAGACCACCCGGTTGCCAAACGGCGCAATTACTTTGCTTCAGTAGACGAAATGCTGGAGCGGTTTTCTGATCGCATGCCATATAAGGTCTGGCAGCGCGAGGTATTTGAAGACTACTGCCAATACGGCCTGCTGCCGGTTGCTGACGGCGAAGGTTACGAGCTGGCTTGCCCGGGGTATGTTGAAGCGTCGATTTACCTAGGTAACTTCGACGCGAATTTGTATCAGCTTATTCGTAACATTGAAGTGCCCGCCGTTGTGCTGCGTGCCAATCCTCGAGACCCAGACAGCAAAGAGATGGATTTTTCAGCCTCGCCCACCTGGCCGAAGCTGGCGGATCAGTTTCCTCGTGGACAAGATGTGCATCTGCCAGAGTTGACGCACTTTATCGCGATGCAGGACCCGCAGCTGGTGGCTGATTTCATCATTGAAGGCGCCGCCTCTTCATAAGGGAATAAAGAAGAAGAAAGAGGGAAGAGGGAAAAAGGAAAAAGTAAAAGGGAAAAGGGGAGAGTTATGAAAATCAGTGTCGCCATGGCGTTCAACGAGTCCACGGAGCCCGCTTTTATCAAAGCGGCAGTGCAGCTGGTGGAGGCAAAGGGAGTGCACGGTCTTTGGGTGCCGGAGCATGTGCTGTTCTTCCCCGAGTACGCATCAACCTATCCCTATTCCGACGATGGCCGTCTGCCCGGCGACCCTGAGGGGCTGCTGGATCCCTTTACATCTCTTACCTTTGCCGCCGCTCACACTGAGCGCTTGCGGCTCGGTACAGGCATCTGTTTAGTTCCCCAGCGTCAGCCGGTTTATACCGCCAAGATGGTCGCAGATTTGGACTATCTCTCGGGCGGACGAGTAGATTTTGGCGTCGGCATTGGCTGGCTGAAGGAAGAATTTGGCAACCTCGGCATGGACTTTTCAACACGTGGGCCCCGCACGGAAGAGTACCTTCTGGCCATGAAAGCACTGTGGTCCGATGGCATTGCACAATTCAGCGGTCAAAGCGTCGAGCTCAAGCCCTGCCACTTCAACCCTAAGCCGGTGCAGCGACCGCATCCACCGATTATTTTCGGCGGTGAGTCTGAAGCTGCCATGCGTCGCGTCGCGCGCCTTGGTGATGGTTGGTATGGCTACGACCTCACCCCCGCAGACTTAGCGCAGAAGCTGAACAGCTTGGACGCCGCCTTATCAGGTAGCGGCAGAAACCGCTCGGAACTGCAGGTCATCGTGGGACCGAATCGCCACCCGGTCACGCCGGAGACCCTTGCGGAATATGCCACCGTGGGAACCGACCAGATCGTGGTGCCGGTGTTTGCACGCACGCTGGAAAAACTTGAACAGCGCATAGATGCGTTAATGGCGACGCAAGCGGCGGCATAGGAAAATAGGAGCCACCGCTCGTTAGATGCGGCTAGTTACGAAGAGCCGCCTGATATTCAGCAATTCTTGCCAGGTGACCGTCAACATTGGTTTCACCCGCGTTGTGGGTCGCTATGGCTAAATGGGTGCAGCCCATGTCTTGCCATGCCTTTGCGTGTTTTAACCAACGCTCAGGTGAACCACCGGCGTATTGAGCTTGGGCCTGAATGCCGAAGTCATCCATGCTCTTACCCTGCTCCTCCCGTCCCTGTTTGATGCGATCAATGCAGGCCTGTGCTTTTTCGTTGGCCCCCATGAGCGGTATCCAGCCGTCGCCGAGTTTGGCGCAGCGATCCAGCAGCGCTGGTGCAGAGCCGCCAAACCAAATGGGAATGTCCTTGCTGGGGCGGGGTTTGATGCTGGCCTTATCGATACGATGATATTCGCCGTGATAGTCCAGTGAGTCTTCGCTCCACAGTCGCCGCATCAGGTCGACTTGCTCACTTTGGCGTTTGCCTCGATTGCGAAATTCCTCGTTAAGGCCAACGTATTCCACCTCGTTCCAACCCACGCCAATACCCAGTTTGAAACGATTGTTGGACAGCAGGGCCACCTGGGCCGCCTGCTTCGCCGCCAGCACCGTCTGCCGCTGGGGCAAAATCATAATGGTGGTGATCATCTCCAAACGTTCGGTGACCGCGGCGATGAAGGCGAACGTGGTCAGCGGTTCGTGAAAGGCCACGTCTTTGTCGTAGGGGCCGCGGAATCCGCCTTCCCGGTCTGGATCGGCCCCCAGTACATGGTCATAGATGAGCAAATGCGAGATACCCAGCGCCTCGACCCCTTGGGCGAAGGCCTTGATGTCGGCCGGATTCGTGCCGATTTCATTATGAGGGAACACTGCCCCTAACTGCATACCCTTAAGATCCATACTCCCCTCCCGTTGTTACGCTTTCTCTGCCGATGTTCTATGCCATATTCGTCAACGCATCAGCAAAGCGGTTACTATACCGCCGTCTTTTTATCAGGGCCTCACTTGATGTCGGATTCGTCAGAAAACAGCGCGTTTTCTTTTGTTGATATGGAGCACCAGATCCTCAATTTGTGGGAGGAAACGGATGCTTTTAAACAGTCGCTGGAAAAAACCAAGGGCAAGAAGCCCTTCATTTTTTACGACGGACCGCCGTTTGCCACGGGTCTGCCGCATCACGGCCATCTGGTTGCGAGCACGATAAAAGACATCGTGCCCCGGTATTGGACCATGCAAGGGCGCTATGTCATGCGGCGTTTTGGCTGGGACTGCCACGGTCTGCCTATTGAACATGAAATCGACAAGCAACTTGGTATGTCGGCCCAGGATGCCGTCGCCAAGCTAGGCGTGGCGGGCTACAACGATGAGTGCCGGGCCATTGTGCAGCGCTACGTGAAGGAATGGCGGCATACGGTGACCCGTATTGGCCGCTGGATCGATTTTGATGATGACTACAAGACCATGGACACCTGGTACATGGAGTCGGTTTGGTGGGTCTTTAAGCAGCTCTGGGAAAAAGGCCTGATTTATCAGGGTGTAAAGGTGGTGCCGCTATCAACAGCACTAGGCACACCCCTGGCGAATTTTGAGGCCACCTCTAACTATCAAGACGTGCAGGATCCTGCAGTAACAGTGCTGCTCAAGCTCAAAGAAGAAAATGCGCATCTTGCGATTTGGACCACTACTCCATGGACGCTTCCTTCTAACTTGGCGGTCTGTGTGGGCGGGGACATTGACTATCAGCTGGTGCAAGACGGTGATCGTCGAATTTATCTGGCGAAGGAACGGGTTGGCCATTATCTGGGTGACAACCCTGAAGTGATCAAGGAAGTAAAGGGTAGTGAGCTGGTGGGCCGCGCCTACGAGCCGATTTTTCCCTACTTTGCTGATCAGGTGGAGCTTGGTGCCTTTGTGGTGGTGAGCGATGACTATGTCACCACGGATAGCGGCACGGGGTTAGTGCACCAAGCCCCGGCCTTCGGCGAAGACGATAACCGGGTGCTGAAGGCCCACGGCATTGAAGCCTTGGTCTGTCCGGTTTCCCTCACGGGTGAGTTTACCGACGAGGTGCCTGATTTTGCGGGCCAGCATGTCAAAGAGGCCGACAAGGGAATCATTGCGGCGCTTAAAAGCGCGGGAAGTTTGTACAAACAGGAAGTGATCCAGCACAGCTATCCATACTGCTACCGGTCTAATACGCCGCTCATTTATCGGGCGATTCCCTCTTGGTATGTGCGCGTAACATCGATCAAGGACAAGCTGCTAAAGGCGAATGCTCAGATCAATTGGGTGCCAGAACACATCAAGGATGGTCGCTTCGGCAATTGGTTAGACGGCGCCATCGACTGGGCAGTGTCGCGTAACCGCGTCTGGGGTACGCCGCTGCCGGTTTGGATCAATGACGTGACCGGCACCGCCCTCTGCGTGGGTTCGGTAGAAGAATTGGAGCGATTGAGCGGTGTGCGAGTCACCGACTTACACCGAGAGCATGTGGATGCAGTGACGTTCAGTGTTGACGGCGAAGAAGGGACCTATCAGCGCATCGAAGAGGTACTCGACTGCTGGTTTGAGTCCGGCTCCATGCCCTATGCCCAGCTGCATTATCCCTTCGAGAATGAAGACGTCTTTGCGGCGGGTTTTCCTGCGGAATTTATTGCCGAGGGATTGGATCAAACCCGCGGCTGGTTCTATACCCTGACGGTGCTTGGGGCCGCCCTTTTCGACAAGCCAGCGTTTCGCAACGTCATCGTCAACGGCATGGTGATGGCGGAAGACGGCAAAAAAATGTCGAAGAGCCTGCGCAACTACACGCCTCCCGACGAGCTGATGGAGGCTTACGGAGCAGATGCCCTGCGCCTGTACGCGATCAACTCGGGCCTGGTGAAAGGTGAAGAGCAGCGCTTCGCAGATTCCGGCGTGAAAGACATGGTGCGTCGCGCGTTACTGCCCTGGTACAACGCATTTTCCTTCTTGAAAACCTACGCAGCAATCGATAACTGGTCACCAGATAAGGGTCAGCTGGTCGGGGACAATGTGCTCGACCAATGGCTGCTGTCTCGGCTGCAGACTCTCAAGATCAATGTCGCGAGAGAGATGGAAGCCTACCGACTGTATAATGTAGTGCCCCAGCTCTTCGGTTTTATTGAAGATCTGACTAATTGGTACATCCGTCTCAATCGCGGACGTTTCTGGGGCGAGGGCATCACCCCTGACAAGATCGCTGCCTACAGTACTCTCTATGAGGTACTGCTTGAGCTGTCGAAGCTGATGGCACCCTTTGCACCGTTTTTATCCGAGCACTTGTACCAGCAGCTGGAGGCCTTGGCGGATCGTCCGGCCTCACCCAGTTCTGTGCACCTGTGCGACTACCCGCTGCCCGAGGCGGAACTGATTCAGCCAAACCTTGAAACTGCCGTTGACCGCATGCAGCAGGTAATTTTGCTCGGCAGGCAAAAACGGGAGGAGGTCAAAATTGGTCTGCGCACACCACTGGCGAAACTCACGATTATTCACCGCGACGAGTCGCTGCTGGGTGATATGCGATTGCTAGAGGCATATCTGCGTGATGAGCTGAACGTCCTTGATATTGCTTATAGCACCGAGGAATCGGACTACATTGATCTGCAGGCAAAGCCGAACTTTCCGCTGCTCGGCAAGCGATTGGGTAAACGCATGAAGGCTTTCGCCCAGCAAATCGGGCAACTGACGGATGAGCAGATCGGTGAGCTGCAGAGCGCTGGAATACTGACCTTGCAGGCCGATGGAAACTCAGAGGTCTTCAACGCAGAAGAAATCGAGATTAAGCAGCAGGCAAAGGAGGGCACGAACACCCTATCTAACAGCGAGATCAGCATCGATCTAGATTGTGCGCTGACGCCAGAACTGGTTCGCAGGGGCTATGGCCGTGAGGTCGTCAATCGTATTCAGCGAGAGCGCAAGGAGCGCGGCTTCGCCGTTAGCGATCGCATCACCGTAGTCTTTTGCGCTGATGGTGAACTGGCGCAGGCCATTGACGAGCATAAAGATTACATCATGGGTGAGACTCTGAGCCTGCAGCTCGACCCTGCCGTTGACGCCCAAGCCGTCGTATCTGAAGTTGATGGTCAAGCCTTTAGCTTCCAGGTTGAGCAGGCAGTCTAAGCATGAAACCAGATCAGACTCGATGAATTTGCCGATGAGATATGAGTTTGTGCCAGCGGCGGAGGGTTCTCGGCTTGATCATGTTGGTAGCTATCGCCGGCGGCTACCCGTGAGTCTCGATCGTATGTATGAGAACACCCTCGACTGGCAGCATCTTCCGTATCTGCATCGCTCGAGCTTCCGTTCTATTGAAATAGAGGCAGCCGGAGCTTGGGGCTGGCGGGCAACCGTGGCATCGGGTGATGGTCAGGCTGCCGTCAAGAGCCTAATTGAGCTGCGGCTTGATCGTGATGCGCGGCGGTGGATTACGCACAACCTAGCAGGGCCCCATGTTGGCGCAGAAATCTGGACCCATGTGTTTGTGGTGAGTGAGCGGGTCCTAGATATTATCGTCGATTTCTTTGTGCCCGATGTGCCTCCGGGTGCGAAAGACAAAGTGGGTCAAGCCTACGCGAGGTCCTATGAACGTCTGTACGATGAAGATGTTGAGATGATGACCGAGCGTCAGCGACAGCTTGATCAGCGTCTAGACGGTGTTAACGACTCCGAGACAATAGAGATCGATGCGGCAGCGTCGTTGCCTCAGCTGGTGACGCTGTCCGGCAGACAATTCGTGCTGAACAGGCTTGATGATGCGGAATCTAATGGATCAGACCCTTGGGTAATCTATCCCGCCCAATGTCCGCATCAGCTAGGACCGCTCGAGAATGCGGCCCTGATCAATGGCGTAGTTCGCTGCCCCTGGCACGGCTATGAATTCGACGTGCGCACCGGCGCATGCGTT
>JADHNQ010000135.1 GCA_016779425.1 Pseudomonadales bacterium
AAACCAGCTTGATGACACTCTGCGGATACTGACCCGCATAACTGCCGCAAATTGCTGTGCCCCAGCTATAGCCAATAAGGTTTAAGCCCTCGATATGCCGCAAGCCGCGAATAAAGGTTACCGCTTGGTGCACATCGGCAACTGCGAAGGCGGTATCCACAAGGGGGTCATGACCTTCCGCCGGTTGGCTCATTTCAGCCGGTCGGTCCGATTGTCCGTAGCCAAGCAAATCGATACACCAAGCATCGAACCCTTGCAGGGCCAACACGTCCAGCCACGACTGATCCTTCGGCGCGTAGTCGACGGTATCGGTCGAACCATAGGTTGCACCGTGTACGAAAAGCACGGTTTTATCCGCCTGGGGCGCGCCATTGCCCGCCAAACGTTTGTTGCGCAGCAACAACTGGTAGTCGCCGCAATGGCTGGCAACTCGGTGGTCGGTCTTTTCAATCATCAGTTACTCCGCGCAAGCGCCCGCAGGCTCTTGCCTGCGCGTCTGTATACAAATTGCTAGTACCAAAATATCCAGATAACCAGTCCAACTATGCCGCCAACCCCCAACAGAACCGCCGCAAGGGTTTTGACGAAGTCCTGCACGAGAGCTGACACCAGATTCTTGGTGACCTGGGATCCGAAGAGCAAAAACACAGCGATCAAGGACCAGGGTAGTAACCCCACCGTAAGCGTCGAGACCAGCATAAACTGCCAGAAGCCAAGCTCATTAAAAGGGTTAACGCTGCCGGTATGGCTATTAGCGTTCTGGCCTTGGCGTCCGGTGCCGTTGGAATTTTCGTTGCTCATTTCGTTGCTCATGAAGCGGCCGGGCAAACATCAACTCAGCGTCGCGAAAAACGCTAGCAGTTCATTGTTCACTTCCTCGGCCCGCTCTTGCTGCAGCCAATGCCCCGCGCCCTCATACTTAACGCACTTACGCAAATCCGGCAGCGCGGCCTGCATCCCGGCAATTGCTTCCACGGTATTACCCGCCACCATGTCGTGCTCGCCGTACAGGTAAAGGGCAGGTTGCTCGATGGTTCGACCGATGAAAGGGGCCAGATGACCAGGCAATCGTTTGATGTTGCGATACCAATTGAATCCCCCGCCGAAGCCCGAGGCTGACAGCTCATTCACATAAAAATCGAGGTCTTGTTCAGACAGCCACTTGGGTAACGTCTCTGGCAGAACAAACTGGTCGGTCATGTTTTCTTCTATGGGGAAATGACCATCCCAACCGCTGCTGTGAATATTGTCCGCCACAATGTCACCGCTAAACGCATACAGGACGCCCAACATACTTTTACGAACATCTTTCTCGAAATCGGCCTCTGCGACTCCTGGCTCCTGAAAAAACAGGCGATAATACTGTCGGCCCGCCGCAGCCTGACGCATAAGATCGTTTACGCTCACCCCATCTGGCAGGGCAAATGGTGGGTTAAAGGGCACCGATAAAACCGCCACGGCGCGAAAAATATCTGGTCGCATCAATGCCGAGTGCCAGGCTACCGGACCGCCCCAATCATGGCCGACCACAATCGCCTCAGATTCGCCCAAGGCAGTGACACTACCCACCACATCCCCCACCAAGTGAGAGATGGTGTAGGCCTCAATATCCTTAGGCCGCGTCGTCTCCCCATAGCCGCGCATATGCAAAGCGACCGCACGGAATCCTGCATCGCCTATTGCCTGCAATTGGTGCCGCCAGGAATACCAAGATTCTGGCCAGCCGTGACAGAAAATCACCAATGGACCGGAGCCGTGTTCAACGTAGTGAATGTCGATGCCGTTAGCGGCAATAACGCCGGTCTTAAAGTGCGAGAACGCGCTCATAAATTTCCCCTTCCCATTATTGTTGTGCGTTTGTGTTGTTGTTTTGTGTCGGGGCTTTACAAGAACGCGACAACCACCGCGAAGTTCGTCCTCACCCTCTTTCCCCGGGCCGTAGGCTCTCGAGTGTTAGACCGATGTCGGTACCGTCGATAAACCCCGGCAGTGACCCCTGGGATTCTTGCGCTGGCGCAGCGGCTGCTGGTTCATCACGCCGAACATTCAGATAATCGAGCATGGTCGCATCGCCCTTCAGATACGCACTGAAATGGGCGGTGGCGAAATGAGCCATGACGTTATTCATCCTGACGTTATCCCAGACAGGATCCATATAGTGATCTGCCCCCTCGCCAGTGGGGCTGTCGAGTATTTCCCGAGGGACTGGCATTGGTGCTCCGGCGTTATGACCTGCATTTTTATAGGTCAGCAAGTAGCGTTCGCTATTGTGGGCAGCTTTGTACATGACTCTGACCCCGGTCTCATAGCCCACGGTATCGTCTTTATCTCCCACCAAATAAAACGTCGGCGCACGAATATCTGCAAACGCCTCGCTTTGCCAAACTCCTTGGAGCATACCCCAGGGTGCGACGGCAAATCCGGCTGCAGTACGGGGCTCTAAATTGTCTCGGAATCCAGGGTTACTCGCTGCGTGAATGGCGAGCAGATCATTGGGAGGCGCTACGGTCGCGTTGACTGCCTTATCGCTGAAGCCCGCGCCAAGATTGTTGATCAGCCCATATCCACCCATGGAGTAACCCACGACACCGGTCTTTTCTGCATCAACCAAACCACCCAAGAAATGGCTTTGATCTTTGCCCAGTTCGGCCATGCGCTCGATCACAAATCGTTGATCCAAGGGCCGGTTATAGAGTGTGCTAGCAAAGGCCTGCTGATCATCATAGGTGCTGTCGGTATGGTCGATAGAAACCGTGACAAAACCCTTGCTGGCGAGGTTCTCGCCCAGATGGCTCATCAGATAACGATTGCCAGGATACCCGTGCGAAATGACGATCAGCGGGAACGACCCGGCCGCAGTATTGGGTATGGCATCGCGTATCGCCCTGCCAAAGAGCGTTGCTGTAATGTCGGGATTCCTAGTGACGGCCGTGTACTGTCCTAGGTTCGCCTTATCCTCGGGCACTAAGGCTGGGTACCAGACCTCGACGACTAACTCTCTGCCATACAGCACACTCTGCCCGCCAGGCACCGTATTCAATATGTCTACGCGACGCTCATCCACTAACGCGATTGTGCGCACCCCAATTTTAAATTCCCCGTAGTCTGCCAAGGCCGGGGCGTCTGGGCGTATGGTGTCGATACGATTCATTGGCGTGTGCTCAACGGTTGTGGCGAGTGTTACGGGGCAGACAGCGGCTCCAGCAGCAAGGATCAACGCCTTGGCCCACCCCGAGTCACGGGTAAGGGTTAGGACGGCAGTTAGCAGAAGAGTTATCCGTGTGCGCATGGTTGTAACTTTAACTGGGCCTGCGAAAAAAAAAGAGTCTTGAAAGTCGACCACCCACGTTCTGCTGCCAATACACGACCTGTGCTTTTGGTCTCGACTCTTGCTCCGTTGGACGTTAACTTTCTCTCGCAGCCCCGCGCTCGACACTAGTTTCAAATCAATTGGATGAATTCAGTGCCTCAATCTCCGGTGAACAATTTGTGCGTGTATTGCGGATCGCGCCTCGGAAACGATCCAAACTTTGAAGTCGCGGCCCGGGAACTTGGCCATCGACTCGCAGCCCACGATATCGGCCTTGTTTACGGTGGCGGCGCCATCGGTCTGATGGGTGTCGTAGCGTCTGCCGTTACTGATCGAGGCGGCAAAGTCACAGGCGTCATTCCCGAATTTCTGCGGCAACGTGAAATCGCGTTTAACGACGCGGAAGAACTGATCCTCACCGAAGACATGCACGCGCGAAAGCGCATCATGTTTGAGCGCTCCGATGCCTTCGTTGCGCTTCCCGGCGGCATAGGAACTTTAGAAGAATTACTCGAGGTC
This sequence comes from Pseudomonadales bacterium, assembly GCA_016779425.1. Taxonomy (GTDB): domain Bacteria; phylum Pseudomonadota; class Gammaproteobacteria; order Pseudomonadales; family Azotimanducaceae; genus UBA4421. The sequence continues at coordinate 3,830 of JADHNQ010000135.1, forward strand.
AGCACGTGGCTACAGCTGGAGCAACATGAAAAACCAGTGATCGTTGCAAATCTGTTCGGCTACTGGGAGCCGTTACGAGACCTGCTCGCCGGCGCCGTTGCGGGCGGGTTTGTCGATCAATCGACCGTCGATCAAATTCGTATCGTTAACAGTGTCGAGCAACTCATGACCGAGCTTGGCTTTCCCTCTGCCTGAGAGACTCCTGCACACGGCCTGGGTTGTGAAGGGCTGCGCTGCGTCTAGACCTCACTTACCCTGATCTTCTTCCATGATCTCACAAAGACCCATTTCTGCCCGCGCGATGCCTCGGCCCGCATGGACAAATGAGTAAACTCCATCCCAGAGTTCAAACCTGCCCGTGGTGGAGATTGCACTGAGGCGTAGATCGTTTGTGCCGCCTGGCAGTGCGGAGGTGCACTCAACGCACGGCAGGGTTATCGGAAAAGCACCGGCCCAAGCCCGACCGAGCAGTGCAAGCTGGTCTTGCGTTGACTGCCAGACCAAGAAGAAGGACTCCCGGCGGTACATTTTGACCCGAAAGGATCGATCCTGCGAGCGAGGGTCCGGCTGTACATCGACGCGTCTCTCTGTCGTGCACCGCAGGGTTATGTCTGCACTATGAACGTCAGCGGCCAGCAACCAAAGCCATAAGGGTATTAACCAGCGCAAAGCCAAGAGACCTCTCCTAAAGAAAAAAGTAAATCTGGCTCTCGACTTCAGGCAGTTGCTTGAGCCAAGAGCACGAGAACGACATAGGCGACCAGCAACAGGCGAAGTAGCGCATAGCGCCCATCATGCATATCCGACGTCGTGTTACTCGCCGCAAGCAACATCAATTACAGCGGCATGAACAACAGCGCCTCGCTCACGCCAAACCCAAGCAAGGAGGCTACGATTAAGTGCGAGGCTAGCCGGTGCGTTCAAGCCGTCGAGCATTTTACTGCAAAGCATTGGACATCGTCTTTGTCTACCGAGGAACACGCCACATTAGGTAGAGCGCGAGCGCCAGGGTAATCGGAAGCATCGCAATGAAAACCGCGAGCCCAGCAAAAAAGAAACATCGTTGCGCAGGGTCTGCCGAAACTGGTGGCTTGCTGGCGGATGCAAAGTGACTTGCGGAGTAAACATACAGGTAGTTGGGGAGCCTGCGCTGCATCGTCAAAATCCATTGACGAGTCTGCGGCAGTCTCGCATCGTTCAGTAGTGCGTCCAGAGGCGGAACGGGGATGCTGGAATGACACTGTATAACGCCAAACAGCATGATGTCAGTGGCGCTTGGGTTATCACCCCCAAGAAAGGGGCCGCCAGTGGTTTGCAGTAGGTTCTCCCAATGCAGAAATTGGGCACCAAAATCTGCAGGTTCGGACAGCTTTCTGACTCGCTTCGCCACATTGATCAATATCAACATGTAAAGGGGAATAAATGCTCGTAGGAAGTTCCTGGCGGAACGCTTCGCCGCGTGCGAAGCCGAATCGCCAGCCTTACTGAATTCATTAAAAAATAGAAAGGGGTTATTGGGGCGGTGAAGAACGCCCTGCCAGGCAGCCCTCACCTTGTTGAGATCTTGCTCGGGAATAGGGTCAAAACCGATCTCGGCTAAGATCGCCGAGGATTCGATTTGCCACGGGGCGCCGTCAATGGAGACCGCCGGCATCAGCACCCCCCATTTTTTTAGACACGCGAGTGGCGGCGTGGATCTGAGCGAGTACTTGATACCGCGCTCTTCTAATCCGAGTAAGACAGATTGCACCCAAGGCGAGTGCGTGCCGCCATATACTTCAACAAACCTTACGGATTGGTCGCCGGACATGGATATCTTCTCCTCATTTGGCAGCCAGGCGCGAGATCGCCCCTTGCCGCCGAAATCTGCGCGCTACAGGCGAGTGATGTGTCCTTGGTTAATGCCGAGTATTCAAGGAACCGCTTGCAAAAAATCCGCTGAGGAAATCAGTCGATCTCCAACAAAGGATCCCATGTAAACCCTACCGGCCTGCGGCACTGCCACCGTCGCCGCACCCATTGGTGGCCCAGCGTGGGCAAAAACCGTCTCAGACACCATAGTGTCTGGATCAACCGCGATGACCGCAAAACTGGCACCACAGGCAACCTCCTGGTTGCCAGCGCACGCAATCATGTCGCTGAGGGGGGCTGTATGAGTCGTCACCCACAATCGTCCATCTGTCCCCCAAGCACTGTTGTCAGCGTTTGCTACTGGCGCGACTCCGAAAATTTAGCCGGTATCGACTTCTACTTTCCAAAGCTCTTGAGTGACATACATGTTGGCGAAAACGTGGCGCTCGTCGGGCGAGATTTCCAATCCATTGGGCTGATTGGCAGTTGTGCCTGGCAATAGTCGCGGACCCGTTTGCTTGTTCCAGCGCCAAAGATCGCCGGTATTAAAACCAATCAAGCTGAGCAGCATTTCCGCGATGCCAGCGTTAT
>JADHNQ010000006.1 GCA_016779425.1 Pseudomonadales bacterium
GCCATGCGCATACCGAAGACGCCGTTTATGCAGACGATGGCCTTGTCGCCGGGCTCCAGCAGGTTGGCATAGGCGGCTTCCATGGCTGCAGAGCCAGGCGCCGACAAAGGTAATGTCAGTGCGTTGGACGTGCGAAAGGTATACCGCATCAGGTCCTTGATATCTTCCATCAACCCAACAAATTCGGGGTCGAGGTGGCCGATAGTCGCTTTCCCCATGGCCCCTAAAACGCGCGGATGGACGTCAGATGGACCGGGGCCCATCAAGGTGCGAGGCGTCGGGTGAAAGCTTGTATTCATAGGTGTTTAGCCGTCTTTCTTTTCTTCGTCAGATTCTTGTTCTGTGCTCGGCTCTTCAGCTTGGGCCTCGGCGCTGTCTTCTGAAGCATGGGCAGTCGATTCTTCAGCTGTCTCTTCGACAGCTTCTTCTGCAGTAGCTTCTTCTGCAGTAGCTTCTTCAACCACCGCCTCTTCAGCGACGGTTTCTTCAGCCGCTGTTTCTGCGACGGGCTCAACTGTCTCTTCTACGGTCTCCGCCGCTGCGGGCAGGGCCTGAGCGTTGGCGTAATCTTCATCTAATTCGTCAGCAATAATGGGACGACCAACCAACTCGATATATGCCATGGGTGCAGCGTCGCCCGTACGAAAACCGCACTTGAGAATGCGAGTATAGCCACCGGGACGATCTTGATAACGCGGACCGTGCTCTGTAAACAACTTACCCACTGCCGACTTGCTGCGCATACGCGAAAAAGCCAAACGACGGTTAGCGACTGAATCTTCCTTGGCCAACGTGATTAACGGCTCCACGACGCGTCTGAGTTCCTTGGCCTTCGGCAGCGTCGTCTTGATCACTTCACTTTCGATCAGCGAAGCAGCCATATTGCTAAACATCGCTTTGCGATGTGAGCTGTTTCGGTTTAACTGTCTGCCACTCTTTCGATGACGCATTGTTCGTTCCTGTCGCTATGGTTCGCGTTTCACAACGCAATAATCGTTTTCGTTCTTAACCGATATTGTCTAGAGGCGCCCGCCGTGCAAATTCGCGGGGGGCCAATTTTCTAGGCGCATGCCCAGGGCCAATCCCCGCGATGCCAGCACATCTTTGATTTCGGTCAGAGACTTTTTACCCAGATTTGGTGTCTTCAAAAGCTCCACTTCCGTGCGCTGAATCAGGTCGCCAATGTAATAGATGTTCTCTGCTTTAAGGCAGTTTGCTGACCGGACAGTCAGCTCAAGATCATCCACGGGCCTGATCAAAATTGGATCAACCTCGTCTTCTTTTTCTTCAACGATCTGCTCTTTTTCGTTGTCGAGATCGACAAAGACAGCAAGCTGGTGCTGAAGAATGGTGGCGGCGCGTCGTATAGATTCTTCTGGGTCAATCGTGCCGTTGGTCTCAAGATCGAGAACCAGCTTATCCAGGTCTGTGCGCTGCTCGACACGTGTGCTTTCGACGCTGTAAGCCACCCGGCGCATTGGGCTGTAAGAAGCATCAAGGCGCAGTGTGCCTATCGTGCGAGATTCTTCTTCGGGGTCGGAAATGGAGTCTACAGGCACGTAACCGCGCCCACGAGTCACCCGTGCTTCTATGCGAATTGAGCCTTTATCGTTCAAGTTGCAAACCACATGGTCAGGGTTGGCAATTTCAATATCTTCGGTTAGCTGAAAATCACCGGCTAAAACGGCACCAGCACCTTCTTTGCTTAGGGTGATCACACCCTCTTCTTGGTTGTGCATGACAATGCTGATGTCTTTCAGGTTCAGCAGTATGTCGATAACGTCTTCTTGCACACCCTCCATCGTGCTGTACTCGTGCAGCACACCATCAATTTGCACTTCGGTAATCGCGCAGCCTGGCATGGAAGACAGCAATATGCGGCGAAGGGTGTTCCCCAGCGTGTGCCCGAAACCGCGCTCAAGAGGCTCCAAGGTAACCTTGGCGCTGAATGGGCTATCGGACTGCACATTAATTTGTTGTGGTGTTAGAAATTCATTAACAAGCTGTGACATATGGTGTCTCCCACAAACGCCAAATTAGGCGTGACGAAAATTACTTGGAGTAAAGCTCTACGATGAGGTTTTCATTAATCTCAGCGGGCAGCTCTTCGCGATCTGGGAGGCGCTTGAAAGTACCCTCCATCTTTTCAGCACTTACCTCAACCCAGTCGACCTGTCCGCGCTGGGCAGCCAACTGCAGAGCTGCCTGAATGCGCAGCTGACCTTTGGATTTTTCCGCCACAGCAACGACGTCGTCAGCTTTTACCTGGAAAGAAGCGATGTTCACGATGCCGCCGTTAACGGTGATGGCCTTATGCGAAACCAGCTGTCGGCTTTCTGCACGTGTAGAGCCATATCCCATGCGATAGACAACGTTATCTAATCGGCTCTCCAACAGTTTCAGCAGATTCTCGCCGGTTGCGCCTTTTCTGCGATCCGCCGCTTTGTAGTAATTGCGAAACTGCTTCTCGAGCACGCCATAAATGCGGCGTACTTTCTGTTTTTCACGCAACTGGATCGCGTAGTCTGAGAGGCGACCACGACGAATGCCATGTTGGCCCGGTGCATTATCGATTTTGCACTTGGAGTCGATCGGGCGGACACCGCTCTTCAAGAAGAGATCGGTACCTTCTCGACGACTGAGTTTGAGTTTTGGACCTAAATACCGGGCCATACGTTTATCTCCGTGAGTATTCTTCTAGCCAATTCGTTGTCGTTTGAACGCTAAACGCGACGACGCTTTGGCGGGCGACAGCCGTTATGTGGAATCGGTGTCACATCGGCGATGCTGTTTATCTTTAAACCTGCGGCGTTAATCGCGCGCACGGCTGATTCCCGACCTGGGCCTGGACCTTTTACAAAGACATCAACGCTCTTCATACCGAATTCAACGGCCACATTGCTGGCGCGCTCCGCGGCAACCTGCGCTGCAAAGGGCGTGCTCTTGCGTGAGCCACGAAAGCCGGAGCCTCCAGAAGTCGCCCAGCTAAGCGCATTACCTTGTCGATCAGTAATGGTAATGATCGTGTTGTTAAAAGATGCATGGATATGGGCCAAGCCATCTACCACGACACGTTTTGCTTTCTTTTTTTCCGCCATATCTACTTATCCTGATCTTTTGCGCTACTTGCGGATCGGTCGACGCGGACCCTTACGGGTACGTGCATTGGTTCGAGTGCGTTGTCCATGTACTGGCAGATGACGACGATGACGCATACCGCGATAGCAACCCAGATCCATCAAGCGTTTGATGTTCATGGAACTTTCGCGGCGTAAGTCGCCTTCTACCGTGCGTTGGGCGACTTCATTTCGAATCGCATCCAAGCTCGCCTCGTCAAGATCGCCGATTTTCTCATCGGGTCGCACACCTGCGGCATCGCAGATTTTCAGCGCCGTCGTGGCGCCGATACCAAAGATATAAGTCAGCGATACTCGCGCATGCTTATTATCCGGGATGTTGATTCCGGCAATACGTGCCATCTATTTGCTCCGTCTTACACTTAAAGTCATAGCTACCAACTATCCTTGGCGTTGCTTATGACGAGGTTCGGCACTGCAAATAACGCGCACTACGCCATGGCGTTTGACGATTTTGCAGTTCCGACAAATTTTCTTTACTGATGCTCTAACTTTCATAGTCCCAACCTGCTGTGGCGGTTATCGCCGCTTTCCATAGTTTTGGATCTTGGACTTCTCCATGAGCTTTGCGTACTGGCTGCTCATGAGGTGCGACTGCACCTGGGCCATAAAGTCCATGGCCACAACAACGACAATCAAGACTGCCGTGCCGCCAAGCTGAAAGGAGGTATCAAAAAACACCACCATAAATTCCGGCAGCAAGCAGACCAAGGTCACGTAAAGCGATCCAAAAACCGTTAGGCGGGTGATGACGTCATCAATGTACTTGGATGTTTGGGCCCCGGGGCGAATACCGGGGACATAGGCACCTTGGCGCTTTAGGTTATCCGCAACATCTTTTGGATCGAACATGATGGCGGTATAAAAGAAGCTGAAAAATATGATGCCCGCGGCGAACATCATGATGTAAAGCGGCTGTCCGGGCGACAGCACCAACGCGATTTGCTGCAGCGCACCCATGCCGGGGTTGCTACCGAACCAGCTAGCCATGGAAGCCGGAGCGAGCAGCAGGCTGGAGGCAAAAATCGCGGGGATGACGCCGGCCATATTGATCTTCAACGGCAGATGACTGCTTTGGGCCTGCACCATACGCCGACCCTGCTGGCGTTTGGCATAGTTTACGGTGATTCGGCGCTGGCCACGTTCTACGCGCACCACAAACCACACAACGGCGACTGCAAGAGCGGCCATTACCAGGAGAGCGATGATGTTGATGTTGCCCAATCGCGCTGCTTCAAACATTTGCCCTATCGCGGCCGGGAAACCCGAAACAATTCCTGAAAAAATGAGTAGCGAAATTCCATTGCCCACTCCGCGCTCGGTGATTTGTTCACCAAGCCACATCATAAAGATAGAGCCGGTCACCAGTGTAAGTGCCGCAACAAATAAGAACGTCGGGCCGGTATCAAACGCGAGACCCTGGTTACCCAAGGTGACCGCAAGGGAGGTGCCCTGAATCAGAGCAATACCCAAGGTTAGATATCGGGTCGCCTTTGTAATTTTACGGCGCCCGGCTTCTCCTTCTTTACGCCACTGCTGGAACTGTGGCCACATCATGGTGAGCAAGTTCATGATGATGCTGGCGGTAATGTAGGGGATAACGCCCAGAGCCAGAATACTCATGCGCTCCCAGGCTCCACCGGAGAACATATTAAACAGCTCGAGAATACCGCCCTGATTTTGATTGAACAGGGCCTGGAGCTGACTTGGGTCTATTCCGGGTACCGGTATGTGCGTGCCCACGCGATAAACCAGTAGCGCAAACAAGACGAACAGAAGACGGCTGCGGAGTTCGGCAACTCCCGCCTGGTTTCCTGCCAGCTGATTGGCAATGTCTTCTTGATTACGTGACATGTAAGTTCTTCAGTTCGTCGCTATTTGCTGTTTTCTACCGTTCACGCTAAGCAGTCTCGGCAGGCTTCTCTTTTTTCTGCAGTCGGCCTTTTTCTGGCAGGCTGATGTCTATCACCTGCCCGCCGGCTGCTTCAATCGACGCACGGGCACCCTTTGTGACGGCAATATGTGCATCTTCAACTTTGAGCGCTTTGCCGACTTCGCCGGATAACATGATGCGAGCGCGCTTCATGTCTCTGCGGACTACGTTGGCAGCTTTTAGGCTGTCCAAATTAACAACATCGCCCTTTACCTTGTTCAACTCGCTAAGCCGCACTTCCGCGGTGACCAAGCCAATTCGCGAGCGAAAACCAAACTTAGGTATACGCATCTGCAATGGTAGCTGTCCGCCCTCGAAACCTGGTCGAACACCACCCCCAGAACGGGCTTTTTGGCCTTTCTGACCGCGAGCGGCGGTTTTGCCAAAGCCTGAACTTTGACCGCGCCCAACACGACGCTTGGCTTTTTTGCTGCCTGCCGCCGGATGCAAATCATTCAGATGCATTACCCTTCTCCCTCAACGCGAACCATGTAGTTGACGCGATTAATCATGCCCCGCACCGCAGGGGTATCCTCTAACGTGACCGTATGACCAATACGACGCAAACCCAGCCCGGCTACACAGGCTTTATGGTTCTTGAGCCGACCGATTGGGCTCTTTGTCAGGGTCACCGTTACTGTTTTGTCACTCATCTGGCTTTCCTTGATACCTGTTCATCCCGTATGCGCGATTCGACCGCGTAGACGAAATTGCCCGCCTTAGGCGACGACTGAGTCGATGTCCTTGCCACGCTTCTCTGCTACCCGCGCAGGCGACTTGGTGCCTGTTAGGGCTTTAAATGTTGCCTGCACCACATTGACCGGATTCGTTGAGCCGTAGCACTTGGCCAAGACGTTTTGGACGCCAGCGGCCTCCAATACTGCACGCATGGCGCCACCGGCGATTACGCCCGTACCCTCCGATGCAGGCTGCATGTATACCTTAGACGCAGAGTGCCTGGCGGTTGTCGCATACCAAAGCGTGTCGCCATCTAAGTCCACTTCGACCATGTTACGGCGCGCGGCTTCCATCGCCTTTTGAATCGCAGTCGGTACTTCTCGTGCCTTGCCGCGACCGAAGCCCACCTTGCCATTGCCATCGCCAACGACAGTCAGTGCGGTAAAGCCGAATATACGGCCGCCCTTGACTACTTTGGCAACCCGGTTCACTTGAACCAATTTTTCTATCAGTCCCTCTTCGCGAATTTCTTCGGTATACGCCATCTAAAACTCCAGTCCACCTTCTCGGGCAGCGTCGGCGAGTGCCTTGACGCGACCGTGATATTTAAACCCTGAACGATCGAATGCGACCTCGGTAACGCCCTGAGCTTTGGCTCTTTCGGCGATTAGCGTGCCGACTTTTGCAGCCGTCTCAACATTACCCGTGGGACCTGAACGCAAATCCGCATCCAGTGTGCTTGCTTGCGCCAAGATGGTTCCACCGTCCGGGGAAATCACTTGAGCGTATATGTGCTTCGGGGTACGGCAAACGGACAATCGAGTCGCGCCCAGCTCGCGCATCTTCATGCGGCTGCGTCGTGCTCGTCTCAATCTGCTTACTTTCTTTTCGTTCATCGCTTTTTCTTAACCTGATCTCTCGTTTGATCCGCTTGCGTCCAATCTTTCTTCAGACCGGCTTGCCGCCCATCGCCCGTTGGCAAAGGGCTTGGCCTAACCAACCCTTACTTCTTCTTAGCTTCCTTGCGTCGCACATACTCATCGGCATATCGCACGCCCTTGCCTTTATATGGCTCTGGTGGGCGGAATGCGCGGATTTCAGCACAGACTTGACCAACGCGCTGCTTGTCGACGCCGCTGATCACAATTTCGGTCTGGCTCGGCGTCTCCGCGTTGACGCCTTCCGGTAGGGTATATTCCACCGGGTGGGAGAATCCGAGTTGGAGCGTTAGCTTATTGCCCTGAGCCTGCGCTCGGTAACCGACACCCTGCAGTTCGAGCTTCTTCGCGAACCCATCAGTAACCCCCGTAACCATGTTCTGAACGATGGCGCGCATGGTGCCTGCCATGGCCGTTGCACCGCGCTCTTCGCTTTTAGCGCGCACCTTTAACTCGCCCTCTTCTTGAACGAGTTCGACTAGGTCATGGATGGCAAAGCCCATTTCACCCTTTGCGCCCTTCACAGAAATGTCCTGACCGCTGAGTTTTACCTCAACACCGGATGGAAGTGCGACTGGACTGTTGGCTACGCGTGACATGGCGTTCTCCTAAAATACTGTGCAGAGCACTTCACCGCCGATGCCGTGGGCACGAGCGGCTTTATCGGTCATAACACCCTTGTTTGTGCTGACAATGGCAATGCCAAGTCCGCCACGCACCTTCGGTATGTCGTTACTCTCTTTGTAAATTCGTAGTCCCGGTCGGCTAACGCGGTCGATCTCTTCAATAACCGGGCCGCCGTTGTGATACTTCAACTGCACCGTGATCTGGGCTTTTACTTCATCTGAAACGGTATAACCCTCGATGAAGCCCTCACTGACCAAGACGTCAAGAATCGCGCACTTTGCTTTGGAGTGCGGCATTTGAACGTCTACATGGCCTGCCATCTGGGCGTTGCGAACACGGGTCAGCAGGTCTGAAATGGGATCTTGCATCGTCATGATTTATTTCCTACCAGCTTGCCTTGACCAGACCCGGAACATCTCCGCGCATTGCCGCTTCGCGAAGCATGTTGCGCGATAGTCCGAATTTTCGATAAACCGCGTGAGGACGGCCTGTAAGTCCGCATCGACGCTGCTGTCGCGACCGGCTTGCGTCTCTTGGCTGCGCCTGCAGTTTTAGCTGGGCGTCCCAACGCTCTTCATCGCTGACGTTTCTGTCGGCGATGATTGCTCGGAGCGCATCTCGCTTAGCCCCGTATTTAGCTCGAGCTCGGGTACGCTTCTTTTCTCGTTCGATCATGGATCGTTTAGCCATTCTTAGCCTCTTATCCCGCTTATTCTATGAACGGAACGGAAACTTGAACGCTTTCAGTAGTTCAAGTGCCGCTTCATTTGTTTGTGCTGTCGTGGTCACGCAGATGTCCATGCCACGAATTTTATCGATCTTGTCGTAATCGATTTCCGCGAAAACGATTTGTTCGGTGATGCCCATGCTGAAGTTGCCGCGACCGTCAAAGGCCTTCGGATTTAGGCCACGAAAGTCTCGAATACGAGGAATCGCGATATCCACGAGTCGCTCAATAAAGTCATACATACGCTCACTGCGCAGAGTGACCTTGCAGCCGATTGGGTAACCTTCGCGGATTTTGAATCCTGCTTCAGACTTGCGTGCCAGACAGATTACCGGTTGCTGACCCGCGATCGCTGTCATATCCGTTACCGCGGATTCCATAACTTTGCGGTCGGCAATGGCTTCACCCACACCCATGTTCAGTGTGACCTTGGTGATCTTTGGCACAGCCATTGGGTTTGAGATCCCCAAATCTTTTTGCAGCTGCGGCCGGATCTCACTGCGGTAATGTTCGTATAATTTACCCATTGCTATTCATCAATCTCTTTGCCGGTGGACTTAAAGACTCGTACTTTGCGTCCCTCTTCGATTTTCAAACCTACACGGTCAGCCTTTTCAGCCTCGTGGTTCCAAATGGCAACATTTGAAGCCTGAATCGGCGCTTCTTGAGGCACGATGCCCCCTTGGTCACCAGAATTTGGGTTCGGGCGCTTATGCTTCTTAACCATATTGATGCCTGAAACCATCAAACGACCGTCTTTGAGCACACGCAGTACTTCACCGCGTCGGCCCTTGTCACGACCAGCGATCACAATCACTTCGTCATTTTTTTTGATCTTCAACATGCCGTTATCTCTTACGAATCTCTTCTCAACTCATTCCCATTACGTAAACGCTGATCGCCTACTTCCTACAGAACCTCGGGGGCCAACGAGACGATGCGCATAAAACGCTCGGATCTAAGCTCGCGAGTCACCGGTCCGAAGATACGGGTGCCGATAGGCTGCTTGTTGGCGTTCAACAGAACCGCTGCGTTTTGATCGAACTTGATCAAAGACCCGTCTTGACGGCGCACGCCCTTACGAGTGCGAACCACAACGGCGTCCATAACCTGCCCCTTTCGGACCCTGCCACGAGGAATCGCTTCCTTCACCGTGACCTTGATAATGTCCCCGATACCGGCATAACGGCGGTGACTGCCCCCCAGCACCTTGATGCACTGGACTTTGCGAGCCCCGCTGTTATCAGCGATTTCCAGCATTGTTTCTGTCTGAATCATGGCTCGTTAGACTCCCGTAGATCGAACGTCAATGCTCTGCAGCGTCCAAGTCTTTGTCTTGGAAAGGGGACGGCACTCCACAACAGTTACCGTATCGCCCACGTTGCAATCGTTGTTTTCATCATGCGCGTGAATCTTTGACGACTTCCGCACAAACTTGCCGTAGACCGGATGCTTGACCCGACGCTCTACCTTCACAGTAATGCTCTTTTCCATGCGATCGCTGACCACGACACCTGATACGGCGCGCGGGTTGCTCGCTTTTCCCTCTGCGGCATCAGACATCTTGCGTCTCCTTCATCACTGTTTTGACTCGAGCGATATCACGACGTACCTCTTTCAACAGATGAGTCTGGCCCAACTGACCGCTGGCTCTCTGCATACGCAGTGAGAAGTGCTCTCGCTGCAGACGCAAAATCTCCGCCTGCAGCTCGTCCTTACTTTTTTCTCGAATTTCTTGGACCTTCATTACATCGCCGTCCGTTTCACGAATACTGTTTTGAATGGCAGCTTTGCCGCGGCAAGGTTTAATGCTTCGCGCGCCACCTCTTCGGGCACTCCCTGCATCTCGTAGAGCACTTTGCCCGGCTGAATCAATGCAACCCAGTACTCGACACTGCCCTTACCCTTTCCTTGGCGGACTTCCAGGGGCTTCTTGGTGATTGGCTTGTCTGGGAACACGCGGATCCAAATTTTGCCGCCACGACGAATACGACGCGTCATGGCCCGACGACCAGCCTCAATTTGGCGCGCTGTCATTCGACCTCGACCAACGGCTTTCAAGCCAAACTCGCCAAAGCTGACTTTGGAGCCTCGCAATGCCAGCCCGCGATTACGGCCCTTGTGCATCTTTCTAAATTTCGTTCTTTTCGGCTGTAACATCTTCGTTCTTAACTATCTGATACTTACCCCGCTCACGCGGGCTGATCTTGTCCTGTAACTTGTCTATCCCTGCGGAGACGCGGCTGGCGGGTTTGATCCAATTACTTCACCCTTAAATATCCAGACCTTGATGCCCAGGATCCCGTACGTGGTTTCCGCCTCATATGTCGCGTAATCAATGTCTGCCCGCAATGTATGAAGAGGAACTCGTCCTTCGTGATAAACCTCGGACCGAGCGATTTCTGCACCACCCAGGCGACCGGCCACACGTACCTTGATCCCTTCAGCACCCAGGCGCATGGCGTTTTGGATCACCCGGCGCATGGCGCGACGAAACTGCACCCGGCGCTCTAATTGCTGGGCAACATTTTGTGCAACCAAGACTGCATCAAGCTCTGGCTTGCGAATTTCTTCGATGTTGATGTGAACAGGCACACCCATACGCTTGGAAAGTTCCTTGCGCAGCTTATCGACGTCCTCACCTTTTTTACCGATGACGATACCGGGACGCGCAGTGTGGATAGTTACCCGAGCGGTTTGCGCTGGCCGCGCAATCTCGATCCGGCCTACGGAAGCGTCAGCGAGGCGCTTGCGCAGGTATTGGCGCACTTCCAAGTCATTGAGCAGATAGTCTGCATAACTCTTTTTGTCCGCATACCAGACTGAGGTGTGATCCTTGACAATACCAAGGCGAATACCGGTTGGATGTACTTTTTGACCCATACTGTTCTCTTATTCCGTATCCGATACCGTCACTGTGATGTGACAGCTACGCTTTAAAATTCGGTCTGCTCTTCCCTTCGCGCGTGGTCGTATGCGCTTCATCGTCATGCCTTCGTTGACATAGATCTCTGAAATTCGCAGATCGTCTACGTCAACCCCCTCGTTGTGCTCGGCATTGGCTATGGCGGACTCAACCGTTTTCTTCACGAGTACCGCACCCTTCTTCGTACTGAAGTTAAGGATATCTAGGGCATCTGCCACGGGTTTGCCGCGCACCTGATCAGCCACTAGCCGCACTTTTTGCGGAGAAATTTGTAGGCGTTTTGCTATGGCACTGACTTGCATCGTCTTCCTCTGATTCCTTCGCCGCTTTAGCGCTTGGCTTTCTTATCTGCCGCGTGACCGCGATAGGTTCGCGTTGGCGCAAATTCGCCTAACTTGTGGCCTACCATGTCTTCATTGATCACCACCGGCACATGCTGGCGACCGTTGTATATAGCGATCGTGAGCCCGACCATTTCTGGCATGACCATGGAGCGTCGAGACCAAGTTTTGATGGGTCGACGCTCGTTGTTTTCGACTGCTTTCTCGACCTTCTTCAACAGATGAGTGTCGACGAAGGGGCCTTTAAATAGTGATCTAGGCACTTACCGCTCTCCTTTAACGCTTGCTTAGCGCTTGCCGCGACGACGAACGATAAGATCGTCAGTGCGCTTGTTCTTTCTGGTCTTGTGTCCCTTCGTTGGAACACCCCAAGGTGTCACGGGATGACGTCCGCCAGAGGTCTTACCCTCACCACCACCATGTGGGTGATCTACTGGGTTCATCGCCACACCGCGAACGGTAGGTCTTACGCCGCGCCAGCGCTTCGCACCGGCCTTACCCAAGGAACGTAGGCTGTGCTCGCTATTGCCCACCTCACCGAGAGTCGCACGGCACTCGCTCAGTACCCGGCGCATTTCGCCAGAACGCATGCGTAGCGTTGCGTAACTGCCTTCCCTAGCCACTAGCTGACATGAGCCACCGGCACTGCGAACCATTTGCGCGCCTTTACCGGGCTTCAACTCGACGCAGTGGATCACACTACCTACGGGTATGTTGCGGATGGCCAATGCATTGCCGGGCTTAATCGGCGAGGACGGCCCACTCATGATGGGGTCACCCGCATGTACGCCCTTGGGCGCGATAATGTAGCGTCGCTCGCCATCGGCATATTTCAAAAGAGCGATGTTGGCGGTTCGGTTGGGGTCGTACTCCAAACGTTCGATTACTGCAGGGATACCGTCCTTGCTGCGCTTCCAATCGATTGTTCGATAGTGTTGCTTGTGCCCACCCCCACGATGACGGGTGGTAATACGCCCGGCGTTGTTACGACCGCCGGATTTTTTCTGCGGGCTGATCAGGGATTTATGAGGCGCCCCTTTGTGCAGCTCCGAGTCTACGACCTTGACGACGAAACGGCGTCCTGCGGAGGTTGGTTTTGCCTTTACAACTGCCATGCCTTAACCCTTATTCCGCCACCATGTAGTCGAGCTCTTGGCCCGCAGCTACGGTGACGTATGCTTTTTTCCAATTCTTTTTACGTGACATACCGCGCACGGTACGGCGCACCTTGCCTTTAACATTTGCTGTGGTCACCTTGGTGACGGACACGCTAAAAATGCTCTCGACTGCAGCGCGGATCTCTAACTTGGTTGCATCCGTCGCAACTTTGAATGCGTATTGATTCGCCAGTTCGCCTTGTACAGATACTTTTTCAGTAATGTGGGGCTCTCGGAGCACCGTAAAAATACGTTCCTGGTTCATGCGAGCACCTCTTCCAACTTCTTCAGCGCTGGAACCGTGATCAGCACTTTCTCGTAGCTGATCAAACTGACGGGATCTATACCTTCGACATCGCGCACATCAATGCTTTTGACGTTGCGAGACGCCAGGTACAAGTTTTCGTCAACATCTTCCGTGACGATCAACGCGCCTGAAATATCTAGTTCTTTCAATTTGCCAAGCAGAGTCTTGGTCTTTGGGGCTTCTACCGAGAAAGACTCAATCGCAACCAGTCGCTCCTGGCGAATCAACTCAGATACGATGCACTGTAGTGCGCCGCGATACATTTTGCGGTTAACCTTGGTGGAGTGGTCTTGCGGCTGTGCTGCAAACGTAACGCCACCGGATCGCCAGATTGGTGAGCGTGTGGTACCTGCTCTTGCACGGCCGGTGCCTTTCTGCCGCCAAGGCTTCTTGCCGCCGCCACTGACTGCGGAACGATTTTTATGAGCGCGTGAGCCTTGACGAGCACCCGCCATGTAAGCCACGACGACCTGATGCACAAGGGCCTCGTTATATTCACGGCTGAAAGCGGTGTCTGCGACTTCTACGCTGCCACCGTCTACTGCGAGGTTCAAATTCATTTCGCATCTCCTGAGCCTGCACGTGCTTTGACAGCAGGCCGTATGCAAACGTCTCCGCCCGGCGCACCTGGTACCGCTCCCTTGACCATGATCAGGTTGCGTTCCACGTCTACGCGAACGATTTCTAAATTCTGTGTGGTGACACGGGCTGCGCCCATATGACCGGACATCTTTTTGCCCTTAAAAACACGCCCTGGCGTCTGGCATTGGCCAATAGAACCCGGTGCGCGGTGAGAGATAGAGTTGCCGTGGGTGTTGTCTTGGCCACGAAAGTTCCAGCGCTTGATCGTTCCCGCGTAACCCTTACCCTTTGAAGTGCCTTGTACGTCGACGATTTGTCCGGCCTCAAACTGCTCGACGGAAAGCTCGCCACCCAGTTCAATTTCGCCGACTTCGTCTACGCGAAACTCCCAAAGACCGCGTCCACTGCCCGCGTTTGCTTTGGCAAAATGACCTGCCATTGCTTTCGTGACACGGCTACGGCGGCGCTCGCCGGTGGTTACCTGAATTGCAGCATAACCATCGATCTCTAGGTTCTTCACCTGAGTGACGCGATTTGGCTCTGCCTCAATGACCGTTACTGGAACGGACTCGCCTTCGTCATTGAAGATTCGGGTCATACCACTCTTTTTACCAATCAATCCAATTGCCATTGGTTTTCCTACCTTCAGCGTTCTTGCAATGTTGTACCGGCTGCGCTTCAACGGCGTGCGGGCTTTTCGTCCTCTGCCTCCCGCATGGGTAGAAGATAAAAGCCCGGCTTGCGCCCTACGCCGACTCCCTGTCGGAGCCTTTTGGTATCAAACAATAAAAAGCTGCCTGGCCATTACTGGCGAGACAGCTTCAACTCAATTCAAACTAATCTGTACTTCAACCCCTGCCGCCAAATCGAGCTTCATCAGCGCGTCTACGGTTTTTTCGGTTGGCTCTACAATATCTAGGAGTCTTTTATGGGTGCGAATTTCATACTGATCGCGCGCGTCTTTATTCACGTGCGGTGAGATCAAGACCGTAAAACGTTCTTTGCGCGTTGGCAGTGGAATAGGGCCACGTACCTGCGCACCAGTGCGTTTTGCCGTATCGACAATTTCCTGAGTCGACACGTCGATGAGGCGATGATCGAATGCCTTTAAGTGAATGCGAATACGCTGGTTCTGCACTGACGAACTCCAAACCCGATTTAAAAGTCGCCTATCACCCGCGCGCGAGGTTTTTACTCGTCGCGAGGCCTGATGGGCTTTTCTCCTGTTAAAGAACGTTTGCTGCGCCCACGTTCTACCTCGATGAACGGTAGTTTCGTAGGTCAGGCAACATCCAATTTGCCGCTTTCAAACGTTACTGCACCTTTGCTGAAAGCCCATTTGCGGGCCTCCTACAGAGCTGCAGTATGCGGCTTTCTTGTCCTGCGGGCGGTGGCAGGCGCTTTTCGCGCAACCTCCTCCCCGGTCAAGGGCCGCGAATTCTACAGCCTGCCTGGCAACGTAGCAACCACCGATGTCCGGAAAATTACCGTCGCCCCCGCAGCTGGCAAGGGCCTTCGGGGAGTGAATTTACGCGGCTACTGACCACTTGTTGTTCGTTGCTAGTCCGCGGTCAATCACACCTGTTTTGTGCTGCTAGTCGAACACTCGACGAGCGCATCCGCGGCTCACGAAACGCAGATCAATGTCCACCGTAATCTGGTCGTTAAGAGCCGCTACGGTAGCCACGGACAGTCGGGGCAATTTCTTAGATAGGTCAGTTGGCCGGTTGCGATCCTGGGCGACGCACGCCTAATTTTTCCATAATGTTCTGCGGGACTTCTGTGTAGTTCACAAACTCCATTGTGTACGTTGCGCGCCCCTGTGTCCGGCTGCGTAAATCTGTGGAATAGCCAAACATTTCTGATAGCGCCACTTCTGCGCGCACAACTTTGCCAGATGGACTGTCGTCCATTCCAGAGATCAGTCCTCTGCGTCGATTAAGATCACCAACGACATCGCCCATGAATTCTTCTGGAGTCACGACCTCTACATTCATTACAGGTTCGAGCAGAGCTGGATTCGCACTGAGCACGGCCTCGCGCAGCGCCATCGAGGCAGCAATCTTAAACGCCATATCCGATGAATCAGTCTCGTGAAAAGAGCCTCCGATAAGTGTGGCTCGAATACCCATCAAGCGGTGCCCTGCTAGGACGCCATTTCGCATCTGACCCTGTATACCCTGATCAATAACGTCGATGTACTCCTTTGGAATATCACCTTCGGAACTCTCGTTGATGAACTCGTAGGCGTGCTGACCATTGTCATCCTTTAACGGCTCGATGCGCAGGCGCACATGACCGTATTGACCGCGGCCGCCAGCCTCGCGAATGAACTGGGCTTCGCGCTCGACACTATCGCGGATTGTTTCTCGGTATGACACCTGGGGCTTCCCAATATTGGCCACCACACTGAACTCGCGCTTCATGCGGTCAACGATGATCTCAAGGTGCAGTTCGCCCATGCCTGAAATGATGGTTTGACCTGTATCTTTGTCAGTCTCCACTCGAAAGGAAGGATCTTCTTGAGCCAGCTTGGCCAGTGCTTGAGTGAGTTTGTCTTGGTCAGCGACAGACTTGGGCTCAACGGCTACGGCAATGACCGGCTCGGGGAATTCCATACGTTCGAGCGTGATCGCGTGCTCTTTCGCACATAAAGTTTCACCAGTGGTCACATCCTTGAGGCCAATGACAGCGGCTATATCGCCAGCACGCACTTCATCGATCTCTTCGCGATTATTCGCATGCATTTGCACCATGCGGCCGATGCGCTCGCGCTTACCCTTGATTGGATTCAGTACCTGATCGCCTGTTTTCAACACGCCTGAGTAGACGCGAAAGAACGTCAGCGTTCCGACGAAGGCATCTGTGGCTATTTTGAAGGCCAGTGCTGCAAAGGGTGCTTCGTCTTCAGCCTCGCGTTGGGCGATGGCACCGTCTTTCAACTCACCCTCGATGGCTTTGACTTCTGTTGGCGCCGGTAAGAAGTCGATCACTGCATCGAGCAAGGGTTGTACGCCCTTGTTCTTAAACGCACTGCCACAGGTTGCTAACACAATCTCGTTGGTGAGTACTCGTGAACGTAACCCCTGTTTGATTTCGCTTTCGGAGAGCTCGCCGCTTTCAAGATACTGCTCCATGAGATCGTCATTGGCTTCTGCGGCCGCCTCTACTAGAAGTTCTCTCTGCTCTACCGCCGCATCTAAAAAATCCGGCGGGATATCGCCTCGAGTCAGCGTCAACCCCTTATCGTCTTCGCTGAACGAAATACTCTGCATCGAAACGAGGTCTATTACTCCTCGGAAATTTTCTTCTGATCCCCAGGCCATCTGAATCGGTACGGGCTGCGAACCCAACCGATCCTTTATTTGTTCCAGCACTCGATCAAAGTCTGCGCCTTGGCGATCCATCTTGTTAACAAAGACCAGCCTTGGCACTTCGTACTTATCCGCCTGTCGCCACACTGTTTCCGACTGCGGCTCGACGCCCGAAGTGCCGCAAAATACAACTACTGCACCGTCAAGCACCCGCAGGCTGCGCTCGACTTCAATCGTGAAGTCAACGTGGCCAGGGGTATCGATGATATTGATCCGGTGTTCTTCGTGCTGCTTGTCACTACCCGACCAAAAACATGTGGTCGCCGCAGAGGTGATGGTAATGCCACGTTCCTGCTCTTGTTCCATCCAGTCCATGACGGCAGCCCCATCATGCACCTCCCCCATTTTATGAGAGATTCCGGTGTAGAACAGAACACGTTCGGTGGTGGTAGTTTTGCCCGCGTCCACATGGGCGACGATGCCTATATTGCGATAGCGATGTATAGGCGTGGTGCGGGCCATAGGAAATACTGCTGTGTTGAGTGAGTAACTCGCTTAGTAGCGGTAGTGTGCGAACGCTTTATTCGCCTCAGCCATACGGTGCGTATCTTCGCGCTTCTTCACGGCGCTTCCGCGACCATCAGCTGCGTCCATCAGCTCTCCAGCAAGGCGTGCGGCCATGGACTTTTCGCTGCGTGATCTGGCGCTGTCCACAAGCCAGCGCATGGCGAGGGCATTACGGCGCGATGGTCGGACCTCAACGGGCACTTGATAAGTCGCACCGCCCACCCGTCGAGACTTAACCTCGACCATGGGTGCGATGGCATCGAGTGCCTTTTCGAATGTCTCAACGGGGTCAGCACCGTCACGGGCGTTTACTCGGTCAAGGGCGCCGTAGACGATACGCTCGGCAACTGCTTTCTTTCCGCTAACCATAACGTGGTTAATGAACTTCGCAATCACTTGGTTATGAAATTTAGGATCGGGAAGTACTTCCCGTTTTGCGACGACTCGACGTCTTGGCATGGTTTTCTCCTTGCTTCAGGTATCCCCTGAACATTTCAGGGCCTTACTGAGAACAGTTTGGTTTGTGTAATTCTACTTTGGTCGCTTAGCGCCGTACTTTGAACGACCTTGGCGGCGATCGGCGACGCCCGAGGTGTCTAGCGATCCACGTACAGTGTGATAGCGCACGCCGGGCAGATCTTTTACTCGGCCACCACGAATCAGGACAACTGAGTGCTCCTGCAGATTATGTCCTTCACCACCGATGTATGAGGTTACTTCATACCCATTGGTCAATCGAACACGACATACCTTGCGCAGCGCTGAGTTAGGCTTCTTTGGTGTAGTCGTATAAACACGTGTGCAAACACCACGACGCTGCGGGCAAGCCTGCAGTGCGGGAACGATATTTTTTACGACTTTGCGCTTTCGCGGCTTTCGTACTAACTGGCTTATTGTTGCCATCGACTATAGATCTCCTTTCGATCTGTCTTACTCTTCTGTTCAGCTTCTCTTCGGCTTCTCTTCGGCTTCTGTTGGGCTTCTATTACGCTTCAACTGTCATCTGTTCTTACCAGCTGAAAGCCTTGAGAGCCGCTCGATCAATGCTGGCGCGATCGCCCTGCAGGAATCTTAACGCCGAGCAAAGGGGCGGCATTCTAATCGTGCCCCTGCAGATTAACAAGGCCAACTCCTTAGGTCGGCCTTGCCAAGTCGCGCTATTGAGAATCTTGCGCCGAAAGCGCTTCGCTGAGCGCCCGCTCGATGTCGTCGGCGGTCACCGAGTCCGTCTCCACGAGATCCTCTTCTCGCTGACGCTTACGATCAGCGTGATAGCTCAAGCCGGTGCCCGCCGGAATCAACCGACCCACAACCACATTTTCTTTCAGGCCGCGCAGATGATCCTGTTTGCCTGTGACTGCGGCCTCAGTGAGCACCCGGGTGGTTTCCTGGAACGACGCAGCAGATATGAACGATTCCGTCGCCAGTGACGCCTTAGTAATACCAAGCAGCAAACGCTGATACTCCGCCGTGGCCTTACCCTCGCCTTCCAGAGCGTTGTTCACCTCACGCAACATTGTGTACTCAAGCTGCTCACCGCGAATCAGGTCTGAGTCACCTGAATGTGTGATCTCTACTTTGCGCAACATCTGACGGCATATGACCTCGATATGCTTGTCGTTAATGGTCACGCCCTGTAAGCGATAGACTTCCTGAATTTCGTTAACAATATACTTTGCTAACTCTTCTACGCCCTTCAATCGCAATATGTCGTGAGCGCTAAACGGGCCATCACAGACGGTTTCACCACGCTCAACCTGCTCGCCATCGAAGACACCGATGTTTCTCCACTTGGGTATCAGGGTTTCTACCGCATCGCCCTCTGTCGGGGTAATCACCAAACGGCGCTTACCCTTTGTCTCTTTTCCGAAGGAGACCGTGCCTGTGGCCTCTGCGAGAATCGCGGGTTCCTTGGGTTTTCTGGCCTCAAAGAGGTCGGCAACCCGCGGAAGACCACCAGTAATATCTCTTGTTTTGGATCCTTCTTGCGGGATTCTGGCGATAATATCGCCTACTCCAATTTTCCCGCCATCTTCCATGTTGAGAATCGCATTACTCGGCATGAAGTAGTTGGCGGGTACTTCGCTGCCGGGTAGGTTCACTGCATTA
Organism: Pseudomonadales bacterium; assembly: GCA_016779425.1. Taxonomy (GTDB): domain Bacteria; phylum Pseudomonadota; class Gammaproteobacteria; order Pseudomonadales; family Azotimanducaceae; genus UBA4421. The sequence goes on from JADHNQ010000006.1 coordinate 19,344, forward strand.
CCCTTGGCGTCGTTCAACCGCACTGCGGGACGCAAATCCTTGGCTGCGCTGGGCCGATCCTTGGGGTCTAGTACGGTAATGTTGGTCAAACCCGTAAGGTCGTCGGTCTGACGATTCATCGACAAACCCTCTTCCATTTCAACGAAGGTAGCCACACCGGCCACCTCGGCAACGATTGGGTGCGTATGCGGATCCCATTGGGCGATCACCTGACCTGCGTCAACCTCATCGCCTTCGGCGACAGCAATCACCGCACCGTAGGGTAGCTTGTAACGCTCACGCTCTCGGCCATGAGCATCAGCAACGGCAATCGCGCCTGATCGAGAAATGGCAACCAATTCTCCAGACTCGCGTTCCACCGTCTTCAAGTTATGCAGACGGATACTGCCACCATGCTTCACCTGAATGTTGTCTACAGCGGTTGCCCGCGATGCGGCTCCGCCAATGTGGAATGTGCGCATGGTGAGCTGGGTACCAGGCTCGCCAATTGACTGGGCCGCAATAACGCCAACTGCCTCACCAACATTCACGAGATGTCCGCGGGCTAGATCACGTCCGTAGCACGCCCGGCAAACACCGTGGGTTGTTTCGCAGGTAATCGCAGACCGCACCACCATCTCATCAACACCGAGCTCTTCGAGTTTATCAACCCAAGCCTCGTCAATCAGCGTGCCACGCTCTACAAGCAGCGTCTTACCGTCTGCGGCATAAACATCTTGCGCGACAGTTCGACCAAGTACTCGATCAGCCAGGGCCTCAACGATATCCCCACCTTCGATGATCGCAGTCGTAAACAAGCCCGCGGTTGTGCCGCAATCCTCGTCCGTTATGACCACGTCCTGAGCAACATCAACCAAACGTCGCGTCAAATAACCAGAGTTGGCGGTTTTCAGAGCCGTGTCGGCTAGACCCTTACGGGCACCGTGGGTGGAAATGAAGTAATCGTTTACTGTCAAACCTTCACGGAAATTTGCGGTGATCGCGTTCTCGATAATGCTTCCGTCAGGGCGCGCCATCAGACCGCGCATACCCGCAAGCTGGCGAATCTGCGCAGGTGAACCCCGCGCGCCAGAGTCCGCATACATGTAAACGCTGTTAAAGGAATCCTGTTCCTCCGCTTCGCCTTCTCGGTTAACGACGGATTCTTTTGAGATTCCGTCCATCATTGAACGCGCGACCAAGTCGTTTGCGCGCAACCAAATGTCGACCACCTTATTGTATTTCTCGCCCTGGGTAACAAGACCTGAAGCGTATTGAGACTCGATCTCCGCAACTTCTGCTTCCGCCTCAGAAATAATTCTTTGCTTGGCATCCGGAATAACGAAATCCTCTACACCAATGGACGCACCGGAGGCGGTGGAGTGAGCAAAACCCGTATACATCAGCTGGTCTGCAAAGATGACTGTGTCCTTGAGGCCACAACGTCGATAGCAATCATTGATCAGATTCGAGATGCTCTTTTTGTCCATGGTCTTATTCACGGTGGAAAAAGGCAGTTTCTTAGGCACGATACCGAAAAGCAGTGTGCGACCGATGGTTGTGTCGTAAAGCACTCTTTGCACTTCGGTATTGCCGTTTTCGTCCTTGGTCTCTTCTTCGACCCGGACCTTCACGCGCGCGTGTAGGTCCACCTGCTTCGCGTAGTAAGCACGATGCACTTCGTCCGTATTAGCGAACACTGATCCCTCACCGCGCGCATTAATCCTTTCTCGGGTCATGTAATAAATGCCCAAGATGACATCCTGCGACGGAACGATGATCGGCTCACCACTGGCGGGCGACAAAATATTGTTGGTTGACATCATCAGTGCGCGGCTTTCCAGCTGTGCTTCCAAAGTCAGCGGCACGTGCACCGCCATTTGGTCGCCATCGAAGTCCGCGTTGTATGCACTACAAACAAGTGGGTGTAGCTGAATCGCTTTGCCCTCAATCAGCACCGGCTCAAACGCCTGAATTCCCAGACGATGCAGGGTGGGTGCGCGGTTTAACATAACCGGATGCTCTCGGATTACGTCGGCCAAAATGTCCCAAACCTCGGCGGTTTCGCGCTCGACCATCTTTTTGGCGGCCTTAATCGTCGTCGCCAATTGTTGATCTTCCAATCTGCCGAATATGAAAGGCTTAAAGAGCTCTAGCGCCATCTTTTTGGGCAGGCCACACTGATGCAGTCGCAACGTTGGGCCCACAACGATCACCGAACGACCGGAATAATCCACTCGTTTGCCAAGCAGGTTCTGGCGGAAGCGACCTTGCTTACCCTTGATCATGTCGGCCAAAGACTTGAGTGGTCGCTTGTTTGACCCGGTAATCGCTCGTCCGCGTCGACCGTTATCCAAGAGCGCGTCCACTGATTCCTGCAGCATTCGCTTTTCGTTGCGCACGATAATGTCTGGTGCCGCAAGATCCAACAGTCGTTTTAAGCGGTTGTTTCGGTTTATCACGCGGCGGTACAAATCGTTGAGATCTGAGGTCGCGAACCGGCCGCCGTCGAGGGGCACCAGGGGACGCAAATCTGGTGGTAGTACCGGCAGTACGGTCATCACCATCCACTCTGGCTTGTTACCCGAGCGAACGAAGGCTTCCATAAGCTTCAGGCGCTTTGAGAATTTCTTGATCTTTGTTTCAGAGTTTGTTGCCGGAATTTCTTCGCGGAGCACTTCGATTTCGTGATCCATATCGAGATTCAGCAATAGCTGCTGCACAGCCTCAGCGCCCATGCGCGCGTCAAATTCGTCACCGTATTCTTCGATTTTCTGATAATACTCTTCATCCGTTAATAGCTGACCGACCTCTAAATCGGTCATGTCAGGATCGATGACCACGAAGGATTCGAAGTACAGGATGCGTTCGATATCCCGCAGGGTCATATCGAGCAGAAGTCCGATTCGGCTTGGTAGTGACTTCAAAAACCAGATGTGAGCGGTCGGGCAAGCAAGCTCAATATGGCCCATACGTTCGCGACGCACCTTGGTCAGAGTGACCTCAACACCGCACTTTTCGCATATTACGCCGCGATGTTTGAGTCGCTTGTATTTACCGCACAGGCATTCGAAGTCTTTTACTGGCCCAAATATCCGGGCGCAAAACAGTCCGTCGCGTTCCGGCTTGAAGGTACGATAGTTAATCGTCTCTGGCTTTTTGACCTCGCCAAACGACCATGACCGGATCATCTCTGGGGACGACAGGCCGATTCGCAGCGCGTCAAACTCTTCGACGTCGCTCTGTGATTTCAGCAAGTTAAGTAAGTCTTTCACGATGTTTCCTTATATTCTGTTGAAGCGATCCAAGTCCTAAAGGCGTACTTGAATGGGTTAGTCCGTTTCCAACTCAATATTGATCCCCAGAGATCGAATCTCTTTGACCAACACGTTGAAGGATTCCGGCATCCCCGGCTCCATCTTGAAATCACCATCTACAATGTTTTTATACATCTTGGTTCGGCCATTAACGTCGTCCGATTTGACCGTCAGCATCTCTTGCAGCGTATAGGCGGCACCGTAGGCTTCTAGGGCCCAGACCTCCATCTCGCCAAAGCGCTGGCCGCCGAACTGGGCTTTTCCGCCGAGCGGCTGCTGCGTAACCAAGCTGTAAGAACCCGTACTGCGCGCATGCATTTTGTCGTCGACCAAGTGGTTCAACTTCAGCATGTACATGTAGCCAAGCGTGACAGGCCGGTCAAAGGCATCGCCCGTGCGACCGTCGTACAGCGTGGTTTGCCCACTTCCCGGCAGTTCAGCCAGTTCTAGCATCTTCTTGATTTCTGCTTCGGAAGCGCCGTCAAACGCACGCGTCGCAAATGGCAGTCCGCCAGTCAGGTTTTTCGCCATCTCTAAGATCTGATCGTCGTTTAGGCTCTTCAGATTCTCAGGCGCGCCACCTACTTGGTTATAGACCTCGTCCAGAAATTTGCGAATCTCTGCAGCTTTTTGCTGCTGCTTGAGCATTCGGTCGATTCTCTGTCCGATGCCGTGGGCAGCCCAGCCTAGATGCGTCTCCAGGATTTGGCCCACGTTCATGCGCGACGGCACGCCTAACGGATTCAGCACGATATCTACCGGGTCGCCGTTTTCGTCGAAGGGCATGTCCTCGACCGGCATGATGACTGAGATCACACCCTTGTTGCCGTGACGACCAGCCATTTTGTCACCGGGCTGAATGCGGCGCTTGATCGCCAGGTACACTTTGACGATTTTCAGAACGCCTGGGGCTAGATCGTCACCCGTCTCAATTTTGCCGCGCTTGTCTTGATAAATCGCATCAAGTCCTTCTCGACGTTCTTGCAGATGCGCTTCAGCTCGCTCGAGCTGCTCGTTGAGCTGGTCGTCCTTCATCCGAATTCGGAACCAGTCGTCTGCGGCAAGCCCCGCGAGATATTCCTCGTCAATGGCCTTGTCTTTCGCTAAGCCCGGAGCGCTGGCTACCTTGTTGCCAACCAGTGCTCGCTGCAATCGCTCGAACGTGGCAACTTCGATGATGCGCATCTCATCGTCCAAATCCTTGCGGATTTGCGCTAGCTGCGCTTGTTCAATGTCCTTAGCGCGCTCATCTTTTTCGACGCCATCGCGCGTGAACACTTGCACATCGATAACCGTGCCCTTGACGCTGCTGGGAACACGCTGTGATGTGTCTTTAACATCTGACGCTTTTTCACCAAAAATTGCGCGCAGTAGCTTTTCTTCTGGGGTCAGCTGCGTCTCACCCTTGGGTGTGACCTTGCCAACTAGGATGTCACCAGCACCGACTTCCGCGCCAATGTAAACGATGCCTGATTCATCCAGCTTCGACAGGGCTCCTTCGCCTACATTTGGAATATCACTGGTGATTTCCTCGGGCCCTAGCTTGGTATCCCGCGCGATGCAGGTTAGCTCTTGTATGTGAATACTGGTGAATCGATCTTCTTTGACCACTCGCTCAGATACCAGAATCGAGTCTTCGAAGTTGTATCCATTCCATGGCATGAAGGCGATGCGCATGTTCTGGCCCAAGGCCAACTCACCCATGTCGATCGACGGGCCATCGGCAAGAATGTCTCGGGCGCTAATGACGTCGCCTGGCTTGACCAGGGGTCGCTGGTTGATACAGGTATTTTGATTGGAGCGGGTGAATTTAGTGAGGGTGTAAATATCCACACCCGCGTCGCCGGATTCCACTTCTGCATCGGCAACACGAATAACGATGCGGCTGGCGTCCACACTGTCGACCACCCCGCCTCGCTTTGCGATGACGCAAACACCGGAATCTAAAGCAACGCTGCGCTCCATACCCGTACCCACAAGAGGCTTCTCAGCGCGGAGTGTTGGCACTGCTTGGCGCTGCATGTTCGACCCCATGAGGGCTCGGTTAGCATCGTCATGTTCGAGAAATGGGATCAACGATGCCGCAACAGAAACTACCTGCTTTGGCGAAACGTCCATGAAGTCGATATTGTCTGGCGCGGTGCGCGTGAATTCGTTCTGATGCCGAACATCGATCAGTTCGTCAGCGAACTTACCCTTCGTATCCACAGGCGCACTAGCCTGCGCGATAACGTATTGCGCCTCATCAATCGCTGAGAGGAATTCTACTTCCTTGGTCACCACGCCATTGACGACACGATGATAGGGCGACTCCAAGAATCCGTATTCATTGGTCCGCGCATAGGTTGCCAAGCTGTTGATCAATCCAATGTTTGGCCCTTCAGGCGTCTCAATTGGGCATACCCGGCCATAGTGCGTTGGGTGCACATCACGCACTTCAAATCCTGCCCGCTCACGGGTCAGTCCACCTGGCCCGAGCGCTGAAACGCGTCGCTTATGCGTGACTTCTGACAGCGGGTTGTTCTGATCCATAAACTGCGACAGCTGTGACGAGCCAAAAAACTCCTTAACTGCAGCGGCCACTGGCTTTGCGTTAATCATGTCCTGGGGCATTAGGCCTTCGGATTCAGCCAGACTTAGGCGCTCTTTGACAGCCCGTTCCACACGAATCAATCCCACACGGAATTGGTTCTCGGCCATTTCTCCAACAGATCGAATACGGCGATTTCCTAGGTGATCAATATCATCGACCGTACCTTTACCGTTGCGAATGTCGATCAGTGTTTTAAGAACATCAACGATGTCTTCCCGAGATAGAGTTCCCTCGCCTTCCGTCTCTTCACGTCCTAAACGGCGATTGAATTTCATGCGACCGACAGCTGATAGGTCGTATCGATCGTTTGAGAAAAACAGATTGCCAAATAGGTTTTCCGCCGACTCCTTTGTTGGCGGCTCACCTGGTCGCATCATGCGATAGATCTCGACAAGGGACTCCAGGCGATTCGAGCTAGGGTCGATGCGCATGGTGTCTGAAATAAACGGACCACAGTCGAGGTCATTGGTATAGATGGTTTCGAAGCTCTTAACCTTGAGTTCGACCAGTTTCTCGAGCACTTCCTCAGTGATAATCGAGTTACAGGGAATAGCGACTTCACCTGTGGCCTCATCAACGATGTCTTTCGCCGTGACTTGCTCAAGCAGGTAATCCTTGGGCACGGCAAGCTGTTTCATGCCGCTGTCCTCGATCACGCGGACATGCCTCGCCGTAATACGACGACCCGCCTCGACGATGGTCTTGCCGTTTGGCCCGACAATATCGAAGGTTGCTACCTCGCCGCGCAAACGCTCGGCGATAAGGCTGAGGGAAATGTCTTCGCCCTTGATCGAAATCGTATTTGTATCGAAAAATGTCTCTAGAATCTCCTCGCTGGAGAATTCCAGTGCGCGCAAGATAATTGATGCGGGCAGTTTGCGGCGACGATCGATGCGCACGAAGACTGCGTCTTTTGGATCAAATTCAAAGTCCAACCACGAACCACGGTATGGAATCACGCGGGCGTTATAAAGGAGCTTGCCAGAACTGTGAGTCTTGCCTTTATCGTGGTCAAAGAAGACGCCTGGAGAACGGTGTAGCTGAGAAACGACAACACGCTCAGTGCCGTTGATGACGAATGTGCCATTTTCGGTCATGAGCGGTATTTCGCCCATGTAGACCTCTTGCTCTTTAACGTCTTTGACTTTCTTACTAGAAGATTCTTTGTCGTAAATGATCAGACGAACTTTGACTCGCAACGGCGCGGCATAGGTAATGCTGCGAGAGACACATTCTTTCACATCAAAAATCGGCTCACCCAGCTTGTAGTCCACATACTCCAGCTCGGCACTGCCGGAGTAACTTACAATCGGGAAAACGGACTTAAAGGCTGCATGCAGACCTGACTCTGCACGGTCCTCAGCGCCTGTGCCTACCTGCAAGAATTTGCTGTAGGAGTCGGTTTGGATTGCCAATAAGTAAGGCAGTTCCATCTTTTCGGCCAATTTGCCGAAGTCTTTCCGAATACGCTTCCTCTCGGTAAAGCTATAAGCCATGCGAATCTCCTACGTCGTGATCATCGGGTTCATCGTGTTTATTACACAAACACGAAAAGCTGGCGTCAGGCAGTCGATTTCGACTACCCAACCCAGCTGAGTTACGTCAACAAAAATGCTATCTGCAATAGAGCTACTTGAGCTCAACAGTAGCGCCAGCCTCTTCCAGCTGCTTTTGCATATCGTCTGCTTCGTCCTTGCTGACTCCTTCCTTGATAGCAGAAGGTGCGTCATCCACGAGTGCCTTAGCCTCTTTCAAGCCCAGACCGGTAATGGCACGGACGGCCTTAATGACGTTTACTTTCTTCTCGCCAGCCGCGGTGAGCATTACGTCAAACTCGGTCTTCTCTTCGGCGCCACCTCCGGCCGCTTCACCGCCACCGGCTGCAGGTGCTGCTACAGCAACCGCTGCCGCCGCTGATACGCCGAACTTTTCTTCCATGTCGGAAATCAGCTCGACTACTTCCATAACGCTCATCTCAGCGATCGCGTTCAAAACATCTTCTTTTGACAATGACATGTCATTTCTCCTAATTGTCTAAAGCGAACCTTAAGTTCTATTTGAGGGCTTACGCCTCTGCTTCCTTCTGTTCTTTGACTGCAGCAACCACTCGAACCAGCTTGCCCGGAACTTCGTTCACGGTTTGAGCCAGTTTGACGATGGGTGCCTGCATTACGCTCATTAACATTGATCGCGCCTGGTCCAGTGTCGGTAGCTTCGCCACTCGATCGATTTGATCGGCTGGCAATAACGCGCCACCAATAGACAAGGCCTTGATATCAAGTTCCTCAAAGTCTTTTGCGTAGTCTTTCAGCAGTCTCGCTGCAGCGCCGGGATCTTCCTTGGAAAATGCCAGCAGTGTGGGGCCAACAAGAGCGTCGTTTAGACACTCAAAGTCTGTCCCTTCTACTGCACGCTTGACCAACGTGTTTCTAACCACACGCAGATATACGCCCGTTTCACGTGCCTTGACGCGCAATTCGGTCATCTCTGCAACAGTTAGTCCACGGTAGTCCGCAAGAACTGCCGATAGAGCAGATGTAGCAGCATCGTTAACCTCAGCAACAATTTCTTGTTTCTGTTCAAGTCTTAACGCCACATCTTTCTCCTATTTAGCCGATCGCGTATCCCTTGATCGGCCGTGTTACACGCGGCGAGCCTCGTTCGCTTTAGCCCTCGTTCCCAAACGGGTCGGAGTTCTTCAACTATCGGAGACGAACAAACTTTTGCATCTATCGCTAGATAACCAGTTTGTTCTTTCGCTACAAAGAGCGACTCACCATCTGCGTAGGTAATTAAGCTAAGTTGACAAGCAACGAAGCACCTACGGTTTTTGACGGCCTGAGACCAGTCAGACTGACCTCAACCTCCAAATCTTTCACTACAATTTAAACGTTCTGTAACGACGCTTGGTCGATGGACACACCTGGCCCCATCGTCGTGGATAGCGTTACTTTTCTTAGATACACACCCTTGGCAGACGCAGGCTTCGCCTTTTTCAAATCCGCCATCAGTGCTTCTACATTTTCCCGCACCTGCAGGGGCTCAAAGCCTACTTGACCGACACTGCCGTGAATAATGCCTGCCTTATCTGTACGAAATTGAACCTGGCCCGCTTTCGCATTCTTAACCGCGGTTTCAACGTCCGGAGTAACGGTACCGGTCTTTGGATTAGGCATTAGCCCTCGAGGACCAAGCACCTTACCCAACTGGCCGACGATGCGCATCGCATCCGGTGTGGCAATAACGACGTCGAAGTCCATTTGCCCGCCTTTGACCGTTTCAGCCAGGTCATCAAAACCTACAAGGTCAGCGCCAGCAGCCTGAGCTTTTTCAGCGTTCTCGCCTTGCGCAAAAACAGCCACACGAACTGTCTTGCCAGTTCCGTGGGGCAAGGTCGTCGCTCCGCGCACCACTTGGTCGGATTTACGCGGGTCAACGCCTAAGTTTACGGCAATATCGAAGGACTCTTTGAATTTGGAGCCCGCGAGTTCATTCAACAGCGTTACCGCCTCGTCGATCCCGTAGGCCTTTTCTGCATCGATCTTTTCGGCGATCGCGCGCATGCGTTTACTTAGCTTCGCCACTTACACACCCTCCACATCAATACCGGAAGCACGAGCCGTGCCTGCTATCGTGCGAACAGCCGCATCCATATCAGCCGCTGTTAAATCGGGCATTTTCATTTTTGCGATTTCTTCTAACTGCTCACGATTCACCTTTGCCACTTTGACTGTGTTAGGTGTGGCAGATCCTTTGGCAATACCGGCTGCTTTGCGCAGTAACACTGCGGCAGGCGGTGTTTTAGTCACGAACGTAAAGGAGCGGTCTGCATAAACCGTAATCACAACGGGAATCGGCAAGCCTTGCTCTACAGATTGTGTCTGAGCATTAAATGCCTTACAAAAATCCATGATGTTCACGCCATGCTGCCCCAGGGCAGGACCAACTGGCGGGCTGGGATTCGCTTGACCAGCTGCAACCTGCAGCTTGATGTAAGCCTCTACTTTTTTTGCCATTTTGTGCTCCTTGCGGGTACAGGCGCGAGAGTCTCTATCTCTCGCTCCCCGGGGTTCGGGTCATTTAGCGGCGAACTAAAGGACCTGCTTAGTGACAAAGCGTCTCTCTGCAGATTCGCCCGTGTCTGTGTTTTCGTCTTTCTCTCGGGTCGCTCTTTCTCTGTACCCTTACTACTTAACCTTTACTCTGCATTTATTCATGGCAACCACCCACGGTCACCATCCGCGATGCTAGCCTTTCTCCACTTGCCCGAAGTCCAATTCTACTGGAGTTGAGCGTCCAAAAATCGTGACTGCTACTCGCAAGCGACTCTTTTCGTAATTCACTTCTTCAACGACACCATTGAAGTCGTTGAAAGGACCATCAGT